>CAYJGE010000156.1:0-6861 GCA_964369835.1 uncultured Mailhella sp. | reverse complement strand
AAACTGCACTTATTTTAGGAAGTATTGCCTTTATATACAACAAACAAGAAAACTATCCAAAAGCTCTTGAATATAGATTTAAAGCTTTAGAAATTCGAGAAAAAATTTCAGGCACAGAGCATATTGATACAGCATTTCTCTATTACAAAATAGCCGAAATTTATGAAAACCTTTCCGATTTCCCACAAGCAAAAACATACTATACAAAAACCCACAAAATCCGTGAAGCACAACTCGGAGCTGACCATGAATACACCATAGCTTGCGTTGAAAAACTAAATAATCTTGCAGGAAAAACTAAAAAGGAGCAATCATGAAATTAGAAGGTATTGAAGATTTATCAATTCTCGCCATTTGCAAAAATGGTATTCTTATCAAACGTTCTTGGATTCCTCCTGAGCGAGATGATGAAAGCGATGAAATTATTCAAGACGGCTATTATGAAGATACGGACATCACCGAAGATTTACCCATCTATCTTTATGAGCCCTGCATTTTTCAAGAGGGGCTTACCTTGCGAGATCTGTTTAAACTTTGTGATAAGCATAAAGATTTTCTGGCAAAGCTTCAATATCGTAATTTCTTTTTGCAGTATTTGGAATTGGGTTTGAATGCACCACCTACAAAAGACCCATCAATCCCCGAAAGATGTAAAAAATATCCCGGTCGTTGGGCAGGCTATATTTTTTCTACATTTATGTCGATTGAACAAGAATACATTTATGAGGAAGATTCTTATTTAAACATGGGTAGTCTGTCAGCCGATGGAAGTATTGGTGAAGACAAAAAGTGGCTTGTACATGAAAAAGGAGAACATAGAACTGATTCCATGGGCTTTTATCATGACTTTGCAGGCTATAGCCTCCCATTAACTCAAGAAGATTTGGATGAACTTGAATATCCCGAAGGACATGCCCTTGGCGAAATTGTACGCTATGGAGGACTTAATAATTGCCTTGAAAAAAATATGGATCTTCCTCTCAAATTAAATAAAACCATACGAGTAGAAGAATATGTGGAAAACAGATGGAAATATTATGATGTAAAAAGAAATTTTCAATATAAACTGGGTGAAATTATCCATGAAATTTTTTATGAAATTTCATATAATGGCTTACCTGAAGATAGTGAAGCCTTTTTTGAAGAATTGGAAGAGATAGCAAACCAAGCAGATGAAGCTTTTAAAAGAAAATAAATGTATTGGGGTGTGTTTCTAAATTATTTTTTCGAGTGGGGGAACTTAAAAGTTCTCCCCTCTCGAGCTCTCCCCCACAAAACTTTTTAGAGCAGTTTCAATAAAAATTGAACCTACTCTAACCCATATAACTTTCAAAAAGCAATCATTTAACGAAGCGGCAAAGCCACTTCTATTCTTGCTTTTTGCACTTCAATGTCGCCATGCTCCAATGAAGTTATTAGCAGCCATAACTTAATGGTTACAACTTAAAAGGTTTTATTTTGAAATATGTACCCTACAATCCATTTTTCAAAATAAATACCTTACTCGAAAATTGAAATAATAATGTTTTTCTCAATATACTTATATCATAAGCATTAATTAAAAAACATACCTTATTTAAATTTTTAATCATTTATTATGAATGATAATTTATAATACTTGAGATTCGGCATAATGATTTGAAATATTTGACATCAAATATTCTATTCCTTGTTTAATAATAAACCCAACAAAAAAGTTGGCTTATTAAGGATTAATTATGGAATTATCCTATGATTACAGCAAGCTTATTTATATGATTAAACACGAAATCAGTGAATTGATTAATCCTGATGATGAACTTCAAATTTTAAGAGGTGAGCACCTAGGAAATAATTATTATCCTGTTGTAGATTATTATTATGCTGATGAAATTATGCAAGAGATATATAATGAAAATGAAAGACTTAGTGAATATCCTCAAATGTTAAAAGAAAAATTTAGATATGAAAAACTAAAATCACAACTTAAAACTGTTAAGGTAGAAGATTTTTTAAATGAGTTAAAAAAAGTTCACTCCAGCAAGCTTTATGATTATAGCAAGCTTATACATATGATAGAATCTGAAATTGAAGATTTCATTGAAGATTTCATTGAACCGGATGAAGAACTTCAAATCCTTAGAGGTGATTATTTAACAAATGACTATCAAGTTATTATTGAATATTTTTATACCGATGATGTGATGCAAAGACTATATGCTCCAAGTGAAGAATATAAAGAGTATTTTGATTCAGTAAATGAAAAAGCCAGATATGAAAGATTAAAACCAACACTGGAAAAAATAAAAGCTTGTGATCTGTTAGCTGAACTTGAAAAAATTCATAAAAAATTATAATAGTGTCTTGTAGATACTAAAATTTGAAAAAACAAAATGGCGTGTTCCGCACCCAGCAGTTGTCTGCCCTATAAAATTGACCAGACGCCTTATTTTATACTAAAAACTATATTTTTCAAGCATCTAATTCATGGAGAGGAAAAATGAATAACCGAAGTTTAGATATAAGGAAAGAGCTCTTTTCACTCAGCGATGAAAAATACAGAAAATTTGCTTCTTCGCTTATCCCCGGTTGTGATAATCTTATAGGTGTTCGCATTCCACAAATAAGAAAGATTGCAAAACAAATTGTGAAAGATAACCCTATTGATTTTCTTGATAATTTTGAAGATATTTGTTTTGAAGAAACAATGCTTAGGGGCTTAGTTATCGCCAATTTAAATGATGATATTGACATTGTTCTTGAGCAAGTGGCTTTATTTATTCCCAAAATTACAAATTGGTCACTCTGTGACTCTTTTTGCAGTGAACTTAAAATTGTAAGAAAGCATAAAGAAAAAGTATGGGGTTTTTTAAAACGCTATTATCAGTCAGATGAATGTTATGAAGTCCGATTTGCTGTCGTCATACTTCTGTTTCATTACATTGAAGAGCAATATCTTAATGACATCTTCTTTATTTGTGATATTATAACACATGAAGATTATTATGTAAAAATGGCTGTAGCATGGGCTATTTCAATATGCTTTGCAAAATTCCCCAATGAAACTATGCCATATTTACAAAACAATAACCTTGATAATGATACTTATAATAAGGCTCTTCAAAAAATTCGAGAATCTTTAAGAGTAGATAAAGCAACGAAAGAAATCATTAAATCAATGAAAAGAAAATAGGTTTTATTGTGAAAGAAAATCCGCCTAAACAAAATATGCATACTCTTACTTTTGAAAAAGCGAACATGTCACCTGCGACATATAGAAAAGGGGTAAAATAATGAAAAACTTTGCAATATATAAAACTCAATTTGGGAATTTTAAAATAGAATATTCAGAAGATTATATAATATTTTTTAAAAAAATTTTTGATGAAAATATAACTGACCATGGCACAAAAAATTCTCTTACTGAAAAAGCCTATGCACAGCTTTTAGAGTATTTTAGCGGAAAACGAAAAAAATTTGATTTACCATGTCAGCTAAATGGAACAGATTTTCAAAAAAAGGTGTGGCAAGCTCTTTGTGAAATTCCTTACGGAGAAACAAGAACCTATAAAGAAGTCGCTACAGCTGTTGGCAACCCAAAGGCAAGCAGAGCCATTGGATTGGCGAATAACAAAAATCCCATAGCTATAATTTATCCTTGCCATAGAGTCATAGGCTCATCAGGTAAGCTTGTTGGTTATGCAGGTGGTTTGGAAATGAAAGAATCTTTATTGAAAATGGAAGCAGAGAATAAATGAAATTTCTAGGGCAGCCTTATTACTGAATAACCGCCCCAGAAAGAAATTTAAATACAAAACTACTGTTGAAGTTATGCAAAACATGAAGATTAATTTTTTATTCGGTTTCGCCTGACAATCCACCTAAACAAATTGAAAGATAAAAATGTTTTTGTGCATTGTTCTCACAATTGGCGAGCTTCATTTATGTTAGATGCTTATTATCAAATTACTACAGGCAAAATTAATGAAAATGCAATGCTTAAAGAAATTGATATTCCATGGATTATGACAAATTTCCCAGGTTCATCAAAGTTTATTACAGATGTTGAAAATCACTATAATATAAAAATTAACAAACAATAAGAGAGACCTCTGCACAAAAATTTATCCAGAGCAGTTTCAATAAAGATTGAAACTGCTCTAAGTGAAGGAGCATACTTCATAAATAATAAAATTTAATGATTATTCATATAATTTAGTTTATTATGCATATTTTATTTATCGAATATTTATGAAGATATGCTTACCCCATATAACTTTCAAAAAGCAATCATTTAACGAAGTGGCAAAGCCACTTCTATTCTTGCTTTTTGCACTTCAATGTCGCCATGCTCCAATGAAGTGATTAGGGCATTTTAGGACAATTCTTTTCCAAAAATGCCCTAAAACGAAAACTTTTTTATAAAAATAGATTTTTATTTTTTTCGTATAAAAAATTTAAATAAAAAAAACAATGATATATCAATATATTATGAAATTGAAAAACTACTTCAATTAAGATGCGTTAGCCCTGGTATTAACCCTAAGGGAAGTTATTTTATTATGCTTTGCAATACACTTAAGTCACCGTAAAACTTACAGTTATTTTTTACATAGCAATAAACAATTGTATTCATAAAAATTCCTAAAATGTGAATTGATTTTCTTTATTGTAAAATGTTCTATATCCAAAATTTAATGATAAAAAAACAGCCAAGCAAACAACAGTTGAAATACATATAGTTATTGAAATTTGATACAATATAGCTGTAAAGGGAGATTCTCCCGAAAGAATTTGACCTGTCATCATTCCCGGTAAGGAAATAATACCCATACCCAGCATAGAGTTTATTGTAGGAAGTAATGCTGTTTCAAGGGCGTGGTTTACCATAGGTAAAAGAATTTTTTTAGGCTTTGCTCCTTGATTGAGCAAAACTTCAATTTGAAGTTTAGAATTTTTTATTTTTTCCGTAAAAGATTTAACTCCAAGGGCAACTCCTGTCATAGCATTTCCCAATATCATACCACTTATTGGAATAAGATATTGAGGGTTTATAATGCTTTCCCCAACAACTATTTTGATAAAAAAAGCAATAATAATCAATGCCGATAAAGAAATTGAACCTGCAATAATATATTGAAATTTTCTACTGATACCTTTATTGACTTTTAATACTCTATGTATGGCAAAAACTGTCATTATAAATACATACAAAATAATTAAAGCAGAATGTGCTTCTTCAAGCAGATACATTAAGACATATCCTGCCAAAACAAGTTGAACTGTCATTCTCACACTTGCAATAAAAAGTAATTTTGTTTGTGATATTTTACTAATTTTCATCACTAAACCCACTAAAAAGAGAAGCAAGTAAATAAGGGAAAAATTAAGTATACTTATTTGAACTGCATTATCCATTTGTTTTTACTCCATTTAAAATAATCATATTTTCAGCAAATTTTTCAACAAGATTGGCATCATGACTGATTGCGATTAAAGTTTTTCCATTATCTTTTATATAATTGATAATATTATCAAAAATTTTGTTTGCGTTTTTGCTGTCAAGGGCAGAAGTTGCTTCGTCCAGCATAATTGTTTCAGCTTCCATTGAAAGACAGATTGCAATATAAACCCTTTGTTTTTCACCCCCCGAAAGGCTATCACAATCATTATCTAAGTCAAAATCTGCTTCCAAAAGATTTAGAAAATATTTCATTCTTTCTTCTGAAATTAATTCTTCTTCACAATAATCATAAAAAAGACTAAAATTTTCCCTAATCGTTCCTGAAAATAAAAATGGAGTTTGCGAAATAAGCTTCACTTCTTTACGCAAAGCAATATTTTCATACTCTAAGATAGACTTGTCTTTGTAAAAAATATTACCTGAAGAAAAATCTTTTGTTCTATTAAGGAGTTTTAGTAAAGTGCTTTTTCCACAACCGCTCTCCCCCGTAATGAAATTAATTTTTGACTCTATTATGTTTACATCTTTATATCTAATAAAGTCTTTATATTGTAAATCTTGAATTTTGAACATATTATTTCCTTGTGTTTCTCTGAATTGTTTTATATAGTTATTTACGAAATTTGTTATCGTTTATCAATAACGAAATACGATAACGAAGAACTAACACAAGGATTTCTAAAATGCAAGAACAAATTTTACGGAAATTATTTTTGGGCTTTATCCAAATACATATTTTGCACCATGCAAGTGAAGAGCCGATATTTGGAGCCTTTATGATAGAAGAACTAAAACATCACGGCTATGATATTAGCCCCGGAACGCTTTATCCAATTTTTCATAATCTTGAAAAAGCTGAATTGCTTACGGTTGAAAATAAGAATATAGAGGGTAAAATAAGAAAATATTATTCCATTACAGAAAAAGGCAAAGAAATTCTTATTGAAGCCAAAAAAAAGGCCAAAGAACTTGTTGGAGAATTGAAGTAAGAAATCCCTGCGCAATTCATTATAGAAGCACATGATTCAGGATTGATGGGGGACATCCAATAGTGTTCGGATAACTTTCTTGAGAGGGGAAACCCCATTTTTTTGAACTGATCCATGACGCTTAGTCTCACTTTGTTCGACATAAGCCGGGTGAGTTTTCCCCTCCCAAACCCTCCCCTTCCTAAAAAAACAAATTTGTTTTATATTTATAATAAGATAAAAAATTTTACCGGTAGCATATTTTATATATAATATCAATTTATTATGCATTAAAAATTATCCAAACGTCAGTGGGGGAACATCAATTTTGCCTACAAAATGGAAATTCCCCCCTCAAAAAGATAAACATGGAATAAAGTTCACGTCAATCCGTGTTTGTGCTTTTTGAGGGGGAAAACCACGTTTTTTTGAAAAAAACGAGTTTTTCCC
>CAYJGE010000155.1:0-6899 GCA_964369835.1 uncultured Mailhella sp. | reverse complement strand
CGGAATATGTCCTAAACCAACCCCATTGTCAAGATTTTTTTTTGGAAAATTTAAGGAAACCATACATAGTTAAAATTCTTTAACATTCATAAGATTGAAACACAAAATATTTTTCATGCATAAATAAAGAATAACCATTTATGTATAAAGGATTTAATTTAGAAGCATTCAAAAAAAATAATCAATATTTTTTTAGAAAACATTGATTTAACCATTTGTTTAAAAGCCCAACCTAGTGAAAAAAAAAACAAGATATTTTTTTTTGTTTACTTATTGACAATTTTAAGTAATATCAATTTAATAAAAAACATTAAAATGTATAATATTAACTTTTTCAATATAAACATAACTTAAATTTATGGAAGAACTGATTCAAGTCAGAGTTTCCTTATAATAAATAAACCATATTAAGGTTTGGGAAGGGGGATCATTTGAGAAGAAAAATATTTATTGTCCTATGCCTTGTTTTTGGAGGAATAAGTGTCTGTGCTTATATGTCTCCAAAGACAATTGATGTTGAACCCACAAGGGTTTTGTTAAAAAATTCCTATGGCAATGTGGTGTTAGACCATAAAATTCATACTGAACTTTATGGAGTTGACTGTGTAGCCTGTCACGATGCTATGATTGATATCACTGATGAAAACAAAATGCAAATTTATCATGATTTATGTATGGGCTGTCATGAAGATTATGGAGTCGGTCCATATACAAATGAGCAGTGTAATCAATGTCATTTACCTCAAACCAGTTAAAATCATAAACAAAGAGAAAAGATATGCGACATAGATTTCAAATCTTAAATGATAAGCGTTTTCACCTTGTTTATGGTGAAAACAGAAGGTTTTTAGAAGGCCCAACCCCTAACTATGTACGATTGAATAAAGAAAATTTAACCGTAGTGGAAAATCTTAAGAAAAAAAGCCGAGTTTATCCGGGAATGGTTTTGGCAACTTCATCAACCTTGGATAAAGGAGATTTACACTCTCCCATTTATGGCATAGTTAAAGATATTACCCATAGATCCATATTCATTGACAGGGCTGAACGTGAAGAAAGCGACCCTATTCTTGAACCAAGAGATTTCTTGGAAGAAGGAAAAATGGGAGCAGATCTTGCCTTGCAAATGAAAGAAATGGGCGTAAACATGCGTTCACTCTATAAAGAATGTGATACATTAATCATTAATGGATTAAATCCGGATCCCGGAGTAACTTGGGCTGAACCAATGTTAAATGTTCATACTCCAAGCCTGATTGCGGGTATGAAATTGCATAAAAGATTGACCAGAGCAAAAAAACTGATACTGGCTGTACCCCATGGTGTAAAAGTAGGTTATTCCGATATTGAAACTGTGTATGTTGATGCCAACTATCCAAACAGTGTCGATGCTCTGCTTATAAAACAAGTAACCGGTAAGGAAAATCCTGACAATGTAGGCATTGTAGGACTTCATAATATTTGGAGTCTCGGAAGGGTTGGCAGTACAGGTTTTCCACTGATGGAAACTGTACTTACCGTTGGTTCTGCCACAAAGTGGGGTAATTATATTGTTAAAAACGGTATGACCATAGGGCAACTTTTTGATTATACCAAAACAGAACTAAATGATGGTGATACCATTTTAAGGGGAGGCCCTCTTCGCGGAGAATCCCTTGAAAACTTAGACCGCAGTATTACAAAGGGAACACATGGTCTTTTTGTGGTTGAAAAAGGGACTGTTCCCCCCATGGAAGGACATAATCCTTGTATAAACTGTGGATGCTGTATTCAGATTTGTCCATCAAGAATAGATCCCAATGCCATTAGTCGGTATTCTGAATTTGCAAATTATAATGCCTGTTTATCTGAAAACAGTCCCCTATGTGTTGATTGTGGTTTGTGTGGCTATGTATGTATAGCAAGACGACCTGTCTTACAATATATCCGTTTGGCAAATGTAAAAATTAAGGAAATGGAAGCTTTTGTTTATGAAGATGATGCCTTGCAAGAAAATAATGGGCAAGACAATCAAGATAATTAGTAGATAAAGCAAATTAGCTTATTAAAAATTACCTTTAACATAATGAGTTGGTTATGAGTAATTCTGAGAAAAATATTCTTTTTGCAATGAGTGCGGCTCCATTTTGGCACTGTGGTAAAACCACATTTAAAAATAGTATCCATTACTTTATTGCCCTCTTACCTGCCGCTGTCATGTCAGTTTGGCATTGGGGGCTTGATTCACTTGCTGTAATGTCCCTTTCGGTAGCCATTGCCATTTTAACCGAAGAGTTTTGGACAATGGTCATGAAGCGTAAATCAACAATTGATGATGGAACAGCATTTATTTCCGGTTTATTATTATCATTTTTAATGCCGTCAACTGCACCCTATTGGTTAGTTATTATAGGGTCATTTTGTGCCATTAGCTTTGGTAAAATGGTTTTTGGCGGTTTTGGAGCAAATCCGGTCAATACAGTTTTGGTTGGCTGGGCCATGATTTTTATTTCTTTCCCTGTATTTATGGATCCAAATTCCATGTTATTAAATACAGAGTTGGTTGATCCTTTAATGTTTTATAAACTTTTTGGGGTTGAGTTTATTGATATTGGTAAAATTCCCACTCTTTATGAAATAATGATAGGGCAACAAATAGGACCACTTGGAGCTTCCCAATCCCTTGCTCTTGCCATTGGTGGAATTTATTTAATTGGACTTGGGGTTATACGCTGGGAAATCAGTTTATCATTCATTTGCGGCGTAATTTTTATCAGTGGAATTTATAATATTCTTTATCCGGACGCCTACGCAAGTCCTTTCTTTCATGTATTTACAGGTTCAACTATTTTATGTGCCTTTTTCCTTGCAACTGAATTTGCATCTGCTCCTTCCAGAACTACAGCTATGATTTTATATGGTTTTGCGGGTGGAACCTTGGTTGTAATCATCAGAACATATGGTATATATATTGATGGAGCTCCATTTGCAGTTATGCTCATTAACTTACTAAGTCCTTACTTTGACATGATTAAACCAAAACCATTCGGAGTGAAAAAATGAAAAGTATCATAAATATGGTAGTTGTGCTTTCTGTGCTTTGTGCTCTTTCGGGGTTTGGCTTATCCTATTTAAAACAAAGCACGGCAATTCCCATTGAGAATCAACTGCTTACCTATGTGCAAGGCCCTGCAATTTTAAAAGTTTTTGATGAAGCTCAAAACTCTCCCCTTAACGATAGAAAAAAATTCACTCTAAAAAACGGCAAGACTGTAAATATCTTTCCTGCCTTTGTTGATGATAAATTAGTGGGAGTGGCAATCGAAGGTTTTGGACAAGGATATGGTGGCGATATTGGTGTCATGACAGGTTTTGATCTTGCTACAGATACATTGGTTGCCATTGATATAACAACCATGCGTGAAACACCGGGAATAGGTACAGTCATTTCAGAGCCTGCCTTTACCAAGTTATTTACAGGCAAGGCCTTACCCATTGCCTTGTCAAGTGACGGTGGAGATATTGATGCCATTTCCGGAGCAACTGTTTCATCTCAAGGTACTGTTTTGGCAATAAATTCTGCACAAAGCATTTATGAAGAATTAAAGCCTGTAATTTTGGAAACTTGGAAAGAAAGTCGGAGGCAAAGATGAGTTTTTATAAAGAATTTTCAAAAGGACTTTGGAAAGAGCTTCCTCCCTTTAGATTACTTTTGGGTTTATGTCCTGTACTTGCTGTTACTAAATCTGCCTCCAATGGTTTTGGCATGGGGGTTGCTGTTTTATTTGTGCTTCTGCTGTCCAATATTATTGTTTCTGCTGTCAGAGACATTATTCCAAAAAAAGTTAGAATTGCATGTTTTATTACCATAGCCGCCACCCTTGTTGTAACAGTTGAGCTATTGATGCAGGCCTATGCCTATCCACTTTATCAACAACTTGGAATATTTGTTCCGCTCATTGTTGTAAACTGTATTATTCTTGGCAGAGCCGAAGCCTTTGCCGCCAAAAACCCGGTATATTTAGCTGTGGCAGATGGGCTTGGTATGGGAATAGGCTTTACACTATCTCTAACATTTTTAGGTAGTTTAAGAGAAATTTTAGGCATGGGTACATTGTTTGGTTTTCCTGTTTTTGGTGAAAATTTTGAACCCATTATAATGATGGTAGAAGCCCCGGGAGCCTTTATTTGTCTTGGAATTATTTTAGGCTTCATGAACTGGCTAAATCGTTATCAAGCCCGTAGAAAAGGATTGATTATACCAAGTAACCCAACAGCTTGCGGATCAACTTGTGCCCAATGTGGCGGTTGTAAAAAAGCAAATCTATCTTAAGGGGGGTAATTTATGGATATTTTTGAACTTTTTATCTCAGCTATCTTTGTAAACAATATCATATTGATTCAAAACCTTGGTATTTGTCCATATATTGGTTGTTCAAAGGAAAAGGGCGTTGCCATTGGTATGGGAGCTGCCGTTATCTTTGTTGTGGTTTTAGCCACAATTTGTACTTGGTTTGCCCAAAAATATATTTTAAATGTTTTTGATTTAGGATATTTACAAACCCTTGTCTTTATCATTATCATTGCCTCCTTGGTTCAATTTGTGGAAATGTTTTTGAAAAAATCCATTCCTCCACTTTATGAATCCCTTGGAATTTTTTTACCTCTGATTACCACTAACTGTGCCGTTATGGGTACAGCCATCATGGTTCAAAGAGAAGATTTTTCCCTTGGCACAAGTGTAATGTTTGCCATTGCCATCAGTCTTGGATTTTTATTTGCCTTACTTTTAATGGCAGGAATCAGAGAAAGACTTGAAACATTAAGGGTGCCAAAGGCAATGGTCGGTACTCCCATTTCCTTAGTAATGGGTGGAATTATGGCTTTGGCCTTTATGGCTTTCAAAGGTATGGCTCAATAGTATAAAAATATAGGAAATATTATGGTAATTTCATCTATACTTACATTAGCTGGTTTTGGATTTATTGCTGCTTGTCTTTTGGGGCTTGCTTCCAAAGTTTTCTATGTGGAAGAAGATCCAAGGGTTGGAGCTGTTATGGACGCTTTACCCGGTGCTAATTGTGGTGGTTGTGGTTATGCAGGTTGTGAAGGCTATGCCATTGCTGTTGTCAATGTTCCAAGTATTGCCGCCAATTTATGTGTGGCAGGTGGAGCAGAAGTTTCCATTGCTGTTGGTGAGCTGACAGGAAAAGCAGTAAAAGAATCTGAACCATTAATGACCTTTCGTCGCTGTGATAAAATTAATGGCAATGTTCAAAAACGGTATGACTATCAAGGCATGCCTTCTTGTGCTGCCGCCGCAAGTTTAGCCCATGGGGTTGACATCTGCCCCCACTCTTGCCTTGGCTTTGGAGACTGTGAAGTTATTTGCCCCTTTGACGCCCTATATCTTGAAAATAATATTGTCTATGTTAGGGAAGCTCTTTGTATTGGGTGTGGAAAATGCGTGCAAGCCTGCCCTCGCGGAATTTTGGAAATTATTCCAAAGCGTGCCAGAGTTAAAATCATGTGCTCCACCAAGGATAAACTAAAGGCTGTTACAGATGTTTGTTCTGTTGGCTGTATTCAATGCGGAAAATGCATTAAATCTTGTCCTGCAAAAGCAATTTCCACTCAAAATTCTCATATCTTTATCAACCAAACAAAATGTCTGGCCTATGGACCTGAATGCGAAGAAGTTTGTGTAAGTGCTTGCCCAAGAAAAATTATCAGAAGTTCATGTCCTCCTTCATGTTCCTGTGAAAATGAACAAGAGAAAGAGCAAGTAAAAGAAGATAGTTAGAATATTTTTTTGGGAAAATGATTTCCCCAAAACCCCTCAAATTAAATTCATATATATAAAATTTTTATCCTTGTGGAGTAAAAAATGCAATTTAATCGTCGTCAATTTATCACAGGTTTAACTTGTTCAGTTTTAGCTTTTCCAAGTATAGCAAAGGCTAAAGATATAGAAGTATTTAGTCAAACAAGATTTTATATGGGCACTGTTCTGACCATAAAAGCTGCCCATCATAGTCAAGATTTTGTGGCAGAAGCTTTTTCAAGAGCTTTTGATATTGTAAAAACAAGTGAAGATATTTTAACTCGTCATAAAACAAGTGCTCTTTCCTTACTCAATGAACAAAAGTATTTAAGAAATGCTCCCAATGATTTAATCTCAGTGGCACATTCAGCTCAAAAATTTGAAAAACTGACCAAAGGTGCATTTAATCCCTCTGTGCTTAGTGTATTAAAATATTTAGAATCCCATAATAATGTCTCTAAACCTGAATTAATGGAACTTGTTTCCTTAATTAAACCAAACTCAATGAAAATTGAAGGCAATAATATCTCATTGGCTCAAAATGATTTAAATATAAGTTTTGATGGTATTGCCAAGGGTTATATTGTGGATAAAGCCTATGAAAGCCTCGAAAAGTCAGGTTTAACAGATTTTATAATCACAGCCGGCGGTGATATGCGAGCCAAGGGAATGAAAAGTAATTCTTTACTCAATCCAAAACCATGGAAAATTGCCATTGAAGACCCCTATAAAAGTAGAAACTATCCTGCTATTCTTAACTTAAACAATGCAGCTTTGGCCACATCAGGTTCCTATGAGAAAAATTTCGATCAAAATTTTAATCATTTAATTATTCCAAATGCAGAAAATGGACAAATCAGCAGTCAAGTTTTAAGTGTTTCTGTACTTGCCAAAACCACCATAGAAGCAGATGCTTTGGCAACTGCCCTGTCCTGCATGAAAATTGAAAATGCCTTAAAACTTATTGAAACAGTTCCAAATACAGCTTGTTTTATAGTCAGCAAAGAACAAAATTATAAATCAAAAAATTGGGTATAATCACACGTGATTCCGGATTGAGGGGGGAAACCCCATTTTTTTGAACCAGTCCATGACG
>CAYJGE010000154.1:0-7094 GCA_964369835.1 uncultured Mailhella sp. | reverse complement strand
CACTATTATAAATAGCACCGCCTCCGTTATTAGTAGCACTATTAGCAATGAAGTCGCCCATGATTGTGCTTATGCTATTGACATTATTAATAGCCCCGCCGTTACTAAGAGTAATGTTTCCAATAAAGTTATCGTTAATAATATTGCTGGGTGAATCTGTACGGTTGTTTGTATTCTTGATAAGAGTGCCATTATTCATTACTGCAAAATGGAGTGTTTTTGATGTGTCAGTAGGATCCGTAATGCTAAAGGTGTAAGTGTAGGGGTCAGATGAATCAAACCCAACTATTGTTGTTGCATCAACAATAGAAGTATAAGGATTTGTAACACCATTGGTTGCATTGCTAAATGAAGTGATGAGTCCGGCTATATCTTTATATACAGTACCGGGGGCGTTCGGATCATAATTATCACCCTTAAGTTTTATGCCATAATAAGTGGTAACTCCACCATCTGTTCTTGAAAAAGTGGTATAATAATCAGCAGAACTGAGAGATGTAGTACTTTCTGTAATAGTGTAGGCAGAAGTTATGTCGACAATGTCAGCATCAGTGTAGGCTCTGGAACCATCAGCATTTGTCACGGTTTTGAGATAATTTTTTATGTCGTCACTATCCAAAGTAGGCGTGGGAGGGTCAGTGGTAAAGTCAATGGCATGTGCCATATTTGCTCCGCCAAAAATCAAGGCAGAAGCTATTACTAATGACCCAAAAGTATTTAACAGATTACATTTTTTCAGCACAGCCCTGTAACGATTTTTCAAGTTTCCGAGGGCATTTTTAGATTGCATAATAAGCTCCTAATGGGATATATAAATTTTCTATTCATATTTATTTTCATTCAAAACTTGTACGCTAACAGCATGTTTTTGTAAAGAAAAATAAATTTTGCTTAATTTCAAGTTCATGTCAATTTGCTTAAAAACTGATTTTTATTGAAAATTAATAGTTGTTCAGCCTGTAAGTTTTGGAAGCATTAGTAACTATTTTTTTCCACTTTCTTTTTCATAGTGTTCACGCATTTTGACACAATTTAATGGATCGCTTTCATCGCCAAATTTTTCAATATTTTCATAATACCATATTTTATATTCCACCGTTGCCAAGTGTTTATTCAGCAATTCTATCTGTTCTGTAAGCTTTTCACGTTGTTTACAAAATAATTCTCTGCGCAGTTGAAAATTTTCTTTTCCCATGCTTTTTTTATTGCAAAGATTAAAATAATCTTTTATATCGGATATGC
This sequence comes from uncultured Mailhella sp., assembly GCA_964369835.1. Lineage (GTDB taxonomy): Bacteria > Desulfobacterota > Desulfovibrionia > Desulfovibrionales > Desulfovibrionaceae > Taurinivorans. Next base: position 5,852 of record CAYJGE010000154.1, on the reverse strand, counting down.
TCATGCCTGTGCTTTTAAGGCAAGATATAATATTCAACAGTTCTATGTCATTATCGGATAAAACTCTCAATCCATTGTCTTTTCTTTCAATCTTTATCAGCCCTTCTTTTTCATAATAGCGTATAGTGTGAGCTGTGACAAAACAAAGTTTTGCCACTTCGCCTATGGAATATTTTTTCATTAAAATGCCCTCCAACACGTCAATCCGTTTTTGTGTTTTTTGAGGGGGAAAACCACGTTTTTTTGAACCAACTAAAAACGCCTGCGGCTGGGCGAGTTTTTCCTCCTCAAATTTCCCCTTTCCTTAAAAAACAAATTTTTCTAACATAGTGTTTTATAAATGTTTTTAAAAAATAAATTTAAAAACATTTAATTTTTTTTGAAAGTAAATTTCACAAGCGGATTGACGTGTGCTCTCCAAAAATATTTAAATTTTTTCCTTGACTTAGAGTGTACTCTAACTTGTATACTAAAAAAATGACTTTCGTCAATTTATTTATTTAGGAGAATTTATGAAAAAATTAGTTGTTATCACAGGCGCAAGCTCAGGTTTTGGACGTGCTTTGGCTTTACAATTTAACAAAGACGGTTACCCTCTTTTATTGATTGCAAGAAGACTTGAAAGACTTGAAGAGCTTAAACTTGAAAATACAATTTGCGAAAAAGTAGATGTTGCCGACTTGCAAGCTTTTGAAAATGCCGTTCGCAAGGCAGAAGCTATTTATGGGAAAACGGATTTAATCGTCAACAGTGCAGGAAATATGTTACTTGGAAGTCTTGATACTCAAGATACATCAGAATGGCAACGCATGATTGATGTCAACCTTATCGGTGTAATGAATGGTATGAAGATTGTTACACAAGGAATGAAAGAGCAAAAATGCGGTACTATTGTCAACCTTGCTTCTTTGGCAGGCGTAAAAGCTTTTCCCAATCATGCCGCTTATTGTGCCACAAAATATGGTGTTGTAGGCATGAGCGAAGTTGCCAGAGGAGAACTTGCCCCTTATAATGTTCGAGTTATTCGTATCTGCCCCGGAGCTGTAGACACTGAGCTTTTAAGCCATACCACAAGTGATGAAATAAAAGAGGGGTATATGGCTTGGCGTGATGCTTGTGGCGGACTAACAGGTATAACTGCTGAAGATGTGGCAAAAACCATTAAATTTGCCTATGAACTACCGCAAGGCGTAAACTTGCGTGAAATTCAAATAGCCGAAACAATGCAAGACGCTTAATTCAGTTTTTTGAGGAGGAAAAACTCCATTTTTTATATAAGGGGGATTACAATGAAAATATGTATTATAACAGGTGGTGCACAAGGTTTGGGCTTGGATATGGCACAGCGATTTTTAAAAGAAGGCTATAAAGTAATTGTTTTAGATATTAAAAAATGTCAAGAAAATGGTGTCGATTTTTTTGAAACAGATTTATCAGACCCCAAATCCATTACCAAAGCATTTAATTATATAAAAGAAAAGCATGGAAAGGCACATGTTTTAATTAATAATGGTGCAATTTCTGTTTTTGTAAAACCTGTTCTTGAAACAGAACTCGAAGAATATAATGCCGTCATGGATACAAATTTGAGAGGAGCTTTTTTGTGTGCCAAAGAGTTCATAAAGCTCAATCAAGGCGAAGATTACGGTAGAATCATAAATATTTCTTCGACCAGATGGCATCAAAATATGGAAGATTGGGAATTATACGGAATGAGCAAAGGTGGTATTGTTTCATTGACAAATTCACTTTGTGTCTCATTAAGAGGTACAAATATTACTGTAAATGCTATAAGTCCAGGACATATTCATACAGGTGCATGGAAAGAACTTGAAGAACGTGATCATGAAATACATCCCTCAAATCGTGTCGGTATACCTCGTGATATTTCCAATCTTTGTCTATTTTTAGCCGACTTGGAAAACGACTTTATTAATGGTGCAAATATTGTGGTCGATGGTGGAATGACTAAAAGAATGATTTATTAAAAAATTAAAACTAGCTCAGAATATTATCAGAAAACTTGAGAAAGATAAATAAGACTGCCTTTTTAGACAGTCTTTTTTAATTAAAACACTATTTTTTCCCCACGTGATTTCGGATTAAGGGGGAAATTCATTTTTTATTTAATATCTTCCATAAAAATGCAAATACTCTTGATTTTATTGACAATTATAATATAAGGCAGTATAATTTAATCGTATTCATCTAAATATTTACAGGAAATAGCATGTTTTTAAGTGTCAGTCGCAAAACAGATATTCCGGCCTTTTATAGTGCATGGTTTTTTGAAAGGGTAAAACAAGGTTTTTGTTATGTACAAAACCCTTATAATGCCAAACAGATCAGCAAGGTTTTAATCACTCCCGAGCTTGTGGACGGCATTGTGTTTTGGACAAAAAACCCTAAACCCATGCTTGAAAATCTACAAAAAATCAAGCATTTTTCCTTTTATTTTCAATTTTCCTTAAATTCCTATGCTCAAGATATGGAAAAAAACCTCCCCAAAAAAAAAGACCTTGTAAATATATTTAAACAGTTAAGCGATCAAACTTCCCCCGATAATCTTATTTGGCGTTATGATCCGATTTTATTGAATGACATATATAGTATGGAATATCATATAAAATATTTTGAATTATTGGCAAAACAATTGCAAAATCATACACATAAAGTTGTATTTAGCTTTATGGATTTTTATGATAAAATAAAAACAAATTGTTTAAAGCTTGGAATTAGGGCTATCAGCTCGGATGAAAAAAATGAGCTTGCCAAAAATCTTGCTGAAATTGCAAGTCATTACAAACTTTCTTTGGAAAGTTGTAGCGAAGATATTGATTTTGAAAAATATGGAATTAAGCATGGGCATTGCATTGATAGTGCTCAATTTGAAAAAATCAGCGGTAAAGAATTTGTTGTGGGCAAAGATAAAGGACAAAGGCAAGCCTGCGGCTGCGTGCAAAGTGTTGATATTGGAATGTATAATTCCTGTATTCATGCTTGCCAGTATTGCTATGCATCCTATAGCCAACAAAGTGTTTTGGAAAATATGAAAAAACATGACGTGTATTATCCTTTACTACTTGGCAAGGTTGCAGACAATGTCGAAATAAAACAAAAAGAACAAAAATCATTAATGCGTAGTAAACAAGGTTCATTGATATAATAACTCAGGGTGTGTTTATTAATTAATGTTATGATATAAGTATATTACAAAGAAATACTATTTCAATTTTCTAGTAAGGTATTTATTTTGAAAAATTGATTGTAGGGTTCATATTTCAAAATAAAACTTTTTACATTGTAATCATTAAGCCATGGTTGCTAATTATTAAAAAGTTTTGTAGGGAGAGAGCTCGAGAGGGGGGAACTTTCCCCCCTTTCTAAAAATAATTTGGAAACACACCTTATTAGAGACCTCTGCACAATTATTAATTTTTAATAAAAATCTGTTTTTAGAATGAAATTTTTTATTTTTAGATAATTTTTTGTGCAGAGGTAAAAAGGCACGCCAAACCTTTGAACAATGAATTGTGCAGAGGTTTCTTTGTATTTTTCCTACCAAACATGATAACGTTCTCCTTGATTTTTTTATCAATATATCATTTATTTCAAATAGTTGCAAGAGTATTTTGCTGAATATAGGAAAATAATTATGCAGAGGTTTCTATTAATATACTAATTTGAATAAAATTACAAATAAAAAATATAAAAAACAACTAAAGGTACCACGCATTGACAGTGCTTTAATATAATTAACATTATAAAAATAGTGTGTTATATTGATATAATAACAAAAACAAACTTAAATCACAAATTTAATAATATGAGTTGGTGAAACAATACAGAGACTTTTAGTCAAAGCAAGGAACTAAGCTAATCAGCATATATTTTCGATAAATAAATATACTTTAACAATTTGAATTTATAACATAAAAGTAAAAAATATTTATTAACAAAATAAGAAACAATGCTTAGCAGACGTGACGAAAAAATCATCTTTCAATTATGCTTACCTTTGAAAATTTACCCACAAAAACATTTATTACATTTTATGCACTTTAATTTTTCAAAAACTTCTTTTTTCTTGCAATTCATTATAATCAATGCTATTTTTTCGCCAGATATAAAAACATTGTTTCCCAAATAAAAAAAAGGAGCTTGCCATGCTGACTAAAAATGCTATAGGAAATTTGAAAAACCGTTACAAAGCGGTTCTGAAAAAATGTAATTTACTGAATACATTCGGTTCTTTGGCTCTTGTTGGAGCGCTCACCGCCTCCCTTGGTTTTGGGGCAAATATGTTTATGCCTGAGAATGCCCATGCAATTACGGAATTTTATGGCGAGGAATATGCCATTGTGCAGAGTGATAGTTTAAGCGAAAATCTGATAGCCGATATAACATTCACAGGGGCAGACGGCATAAATTATTCCGTGCTTTTCCGCAATGTTTTTAACAATAATTACGCAATAGGCACAGTTGAGGGCTTGCTTTCTTCCTATAATGCTTATTATGGCGTTGAAGAGGGAACAAGCGTGGGCACGCGTAACGACACAAACGCTACACTCTTTATAGGCAACAGTGCAGACTTTGGTGGGGCGATTAATAATACTGCCACAATAAACACTCTCAATGCTTTCTTTATAGGCAATAGTGCAAGCAACGACGGTGGGGCGATTTATAATGAAATAAAAGGCACAATAAGCACCCTCAATGCTTCCTTTATAGGCAATAGTGCAACCGATGCAAACGGTTACGGTGGGGCGATTAGTAATAATGGCACAATAAACACTCTCAATGCTTTCTTTATAGGCAACAGTGCAGACATTGGTGGGGCGATTAGTAATGTTGGCACAATAGACAAACTCAATGCTTCCTTTATAGACAACAGTGCAGACATTGGTGGGGCGATTACTAATATCGGCATAATAAATTTACTCACTTCCAACGGGCTTATTCTTTTTGAGGGAAACAAAGTAAATGGAAAATCAAATGCCATATACAATCCTGGCACTTTCAATATAAATGCAGGTTCTTTGACTGCTCCCAGTACCGGCATGGGGCTTGTGCATATTAAGGATAATATCACAGGACCAAGTGGCATGCCAAATACAAGTGGCATGCTAAATATTAATGGCAAGATTCAAGATAGTGATAAAAAGCCTCTCTCTGCCCCCACAAATGGCTTTGTGCTTATGGACGGCACAATTACAGACAATAGTTTGACTTTGCATAACGGCTCTCTTTCTTTTGCGGACGGCACAATTCAAGAGCATTTCAACGGAGGAACATTCAACACAGCACTCGGTTCAACTCTCTATCTTGATGCAAATATGAGTACAGGCACAGTTGACACAATAAATGTTGGCACAGGAAAAATTGAGGGCACTCTTGCCTATAATATTTTATCTGACGGGGCAACTACCACTCCTCTAACAAATATATTGGCGACAAACTATGCCAATGCGTATACAAATAATTACAGCTACACATACACAGGCGGAGCTTTCGCACAAACAAAATTGACAACAACAGGCACAGGGCTTAGTGAGGCAATTAATAATTCAAACACAGGCGGAGGAAATTTAAGCACTTATTCCTTAACTTCCGCAAATGAAGTTTTGCCAAGCTCGCATAATCCAAGCCTTACACAAGGCACACTCACTATTTTCGGTAATAATAATTCGATAGATGCTTCAAATGTAGATACTGTTGTTGAGGTGGCAGGTACTAAAACACTCAATATCTTCAATGCAAATATCAACAATGCGAAAATTGGAGCAATATCCAGTTCTGGCGCAACAACTATCTACAATTCTTCATTTGATAATAACAAGATTGCAGTTGAT
>CAYJGE010000153.1:0-7107 GCA_964369835.1 uncultured Mailhella sp. | reverse complement strand
TTTTTCCCCCTCAAACTCCCCCTTTCCTTAAAAAAACATATTTTATATAAAAAATTTAAATAAAAAAACAATGATATATCAATATATTATGAAATTGAAAAACTATTTCAATTTAGATGCGTTAGCCCTGAGTCCATGAACGCTTAGTCTCACTTTGTTCGACATAAGCCGGGTGAGTTTCCCCCCTCAAACGTAACTACTTCCCACCTTCCTGAAAAAATATTAAATCAAATAAATAAAAAAATTTATTTCTGCCTCTAAAAGCATATTGTTTTTATAAAATAAATATTATCAATATGTTACTTAAAAAGTATCTTGCATTTTATCATAAGTTAAATAAACCAATTCTTTTATAATTTCTTTTATTGCAGAACTTTCATGAATATGTTGATAGTTTTCACTAAAGTTAGTATTTCCTGATGTCCAAATCAAATTATTATTTCTATCATAAATTTTTATAACTAAGTTAGCCGAAACAGTGCTTAATAGAGTTTCATCTTCTTCACCACTAAGATATGCTCTGGTTTCAAAGGAGGTTAAATTGGCTTCCATCAGATAATCAGCCTGTTCAATACTTGCCCATTTTGCATATTTTCGCATTTGCATTTCAGAATGAAGTTCTGTGCGAAGCTCATAGCTAACCCATGGAAATAAGGAAGATTGCTCAATTTTTGAAATGGCAATTGTTTTTTCTCCGCTTCCAAGAATAGAGTCATAACTTGCGCTTGTTCCCATTAAATTATAACCACAAGCACTCACAGTTAATAACATTAATCCCAATAAAATATTAATAATTTTTTTCATAAGTCAGCCTTGTGTTTATATTATTTTATCTCTGAATTCCGAATTTCAAAAATCACAACCATGACATAATTTTAGATTTTAAATAAAAATATAAATCAAAATATTTATCTTGTTACTTGATAAATGTTTTTTCAGGAAAGGGAGGGTTTGGGCACGTCAATCCAATTTACAAAAACAATATTTTTTAGCACAAACTTTTATTTGTTATTTTAAAATAAAAAATCTAATAAAATAATAAGTTATGATTAAAAACAAATTCAACGTTTTTTCAGGAAAGGGAGGGTTTGGGAGGGAAAACCTTATTTTTTTCAAAAAAATAGGGTTTTCCCTCCCAAAAAGATCAATTAGCAACGATGTTGACTAATTTACCCATAACAATAATTACTTTGCGAACTGTTACTCCTTCCAAGTGTTTTTGGATATTGGGTTCATTTAGGGCTTGTTTTTCAAGCTCTTCTTTGGATATTCCCGCAGAAACTTCAAGTTTTGCTCTAAGTTTTCCGTTAATTTGAATAACAATGGTTAAAATATCTTTTTGTAGAGCATCATCACTATAATTTGGACTGGCTTCTTGTCCAAGACATTTTTCATGCCCCAAGTCTTGCCAAAATTCTTCACAAATATGTGGAGTTATGGGTGAAAGTAATGTGATTACAGTTGCCATGGCAGAAGAAAGAATTTTAATTCCGTCTTCAGATTTGGCAAGCTCTTCTTTGGCAATGTAGATTTCATTGACAAGTTCCATAATAGCTGCAATTGCAGTATTAAACTGGAAGCGATTGCCTATGTCTTCACCAACTTTTTTCACAGTATAATGCTCTTTATAACGTAAATCCTTGGCTAATTGAGTGGTTGCAAGGGATTTATCGGCAGAACAAGCTTTTAATGGCAATAAAACTGAATTTAATTCTTGATATAAACGCCAAAGCCTTTGTAAAAAACGAGCTGCTCCCTCAATTCCTGCCTCACTCCATTCAAAATCCCTTTCGGAAGGAGCGGCAAAAAGACAAAATAGTCTAACGGTATCAGCACCATATTTAGAAATCATATCAGATGGATCAACCACATTGCCCTTTGACTTTGACATCTTGGTTCCATCTTTTAAAACCATACCTTGGGTGAGCAAATTGGTAAACGGCTCTGAAATATTTTTAGGCAAATAGCCAAAATCTCTTAATACTTTTGTGAAAAACCTTGCATATAATAGGTGTAAAATGGCATGTTCAACTCCACCTATATATTGATCAACCGGAAGCCAGTAGGAAGCGGCTTTTTGTGAAAATGGTTCTTCCTCATTGCGAGGGTCAATATAGCGGGCAAAATACCAAGATGATTCCACAAAAGTATCCATGGTATCGGTTTCCCTTCTGGCCTCTTGTTTACACTTTGGACAAGTTGTTTTGACAAAGGCATCAAAATTGCCAAGGGGAGAACGTCCATCTTCATGGGGTTTTACATCAAGAGGTAATAAAATCGGTAACTCTTCCTTGTTTACAGCTTGCATACCACAAGTTTCACAGTAGACAACAGGAATTGGAGTTCCCCAATATCTTTGGCGAGAAATATTCCAGTCTCTTAAACGATAATTTATTGTTTTTTTACCTTTTTTAATTTTTTCTAGGGCTGAAATTACTTTGCCCTTACCATCTTCATTGGCAAGTCCTGAAAATTCCCCTGAATTAATCATAAAACCGGATTCTGTATAGGCACATTCAAGCTCATTGACATCAAGGTCATTGCCATCTGCTGAAATAACGGCCTTTAATTGTAAACCATATTTTTTTGAAAATTCAAAATCCCTTTGGTCATGGGCAGGAACAGCCATAACAGCACCTGTGCCATAATCTGCCAATACAAAATTACCAAGCCAAATGGGAATACGTTCGTTTGTCAATGGATTTAAGCAATAGGAACCTGTAAAAACACCCTCTTTCTCAAGAAGATCCGATTGACGCTCAATCTTATCCATCTTCCTAATTCTATTGATAAATGCTCTGCAAATTTCTTCTTGTTCCGAACCTTTGATTAATTCTTCCACAAGGGCATGTTCTGGGGCTAATGTCATGAAAGTAACCCCAAAAATTGTATCCGGTCTTGTGGTAAAAATTGAAATTTCAGCCTTACCATTTTCCAGTGGAAAAATAGCTTCAGCCCCAATGGATTTACCTATCCAATTGTTTTGCATTGAAATAACTCGATCAGGCCATTTATTTTCCAGAATTTTGAGATCATCAATTAATTCTTCGGCATAATCGGTTATTTTTAAAAACCATTGGGTAAGCTCTTTTTGTTCAACAGCATTATCACAACGCCAACAAAGACCTTCAATAACTTGTTCATTGGCTAAAACAGTATGACAATGTTCACACCAATTTTGAGGGGCTTTTTTACGATAAACCAAGCCTTTTTCAAGCCATTTTAAGAAAAATTCCTGTTCAAACTTATAATATTTAGGGTGACAAGTGGCAATTTCCCTACGCCAATCATAGGAATAGCCAAGCCTCTTTAATTGGCTACGCATATTATCAATATTGGAATAGGTCCAACTTGCGGGGTGAGTACCATGTTTTATGGCAGCATTTTCAGCCGGCAATCCAAAAGCGTCCCAGCCAATGGGATGCATAACATTAAAACCCTGCATTCTCTTAAAACGGGTAACAATATCACCAATACAATAGTTTCTGACATGCCCCATATGAATATTTCCCGAAGGATAAGGGAACATTTCTAAAACATAATACTTTGGACGAGTTTCATCAATTTCACAATCATATGCTTTATTGTCTTCCCAAAATTTCTGCCATTTTAATTCAATATGTTCAGCTTCATAACGTGTTGGCAATGCCATAAATACACCTCAAAATTATAAATTACCCTGTTCATGGGCCTTTGATACAGAATCCAAGATTCCATTAATAAATGATTTTGACTTTTGTTCCCCAAAATTTTTATTTAGTTCAAGTGCTTCATTTATTGATACTTTACTTGGAACATCATCTCTATATATTATTTCAAAAATAGCAATTCTAAGTAAACCCAGTTCAACCCTGCCAAGCCTTGAAATTTTCCAATTTTTGGCAAATTGCTCAATTATATTATCTAGTTTTTCAGAATTTTTCCAAACTCCCAAAACCAATTGCCATGCAAAATTATCATCGGAAAATTTTTCAATTGCTTGATCTTCTTGGGTTGGAAAAGCACAAAAATCCGCTTTTAATTCTTCAAGACTGCTTGCTTTTGTAAAATCTTGTCCATAAAGAAATTGAAAAGCTTTCATTCTATATAAATGTCTTGGAATTTTTTTATTATTTTGCATAAAATTCCTATAACTGTTGCATTACTCTAAGTGTTTCCAAAAGAGCAGAGGCTGCCTCTACACCCTTATTACCGGCCTTTGTTCCGGCTCTTTCAATGGCTTGTTCAATATTATCTGTAGTTAATAAACCAAAGCCAACGGGGGTTTCATAGTCAAGAGCAACATGAGCAAGCCCCTTTGTTGCCTCGGCTGCCACAAAATCAAAATGGGGAGTTGCCCCTCTTATTACAGCTCCAAGGGCTAAAATTCCATCGTATTTTTTGCTGCTTGCCAATTTTTTTGCCACAACAGGCATTTCAAAGGCTCCGGGTATTTTGATTATGGTCAAATCTTCCTTGTTTGCTCCATGTCTGGTCAAATAATCAACAGCTCCGCCAACAAGTGGGTTCACAATAAAATCATTAAAACGAGTTGCCAAAATAGCTATTTTTAAGCCCTTGGCGTCCATCATTCCTTCTATGGTTTTTATATGATACATTTTTACTCCTAAGCATCTCTTCATAAATATCCAATAAATAAAATATTTATAATAAGTTGAATCATAGAATAATTATTAAGTTTTTACTATTTATGAAGTATGCTATTTCGTTTATGATTAACAAATATTTTAAAAAAACACCGCTTAATGTTCAGAAAATTTTTAATATATAATATGTTTGCTCTTTAGTAATTATGATTTAATTTTTTATAAAATTTGTTTTTTTAGGAGGGGGAAACAACATTATCCTGATTGAGGGGAAAAACCACGTTATTGATTGGTAAAAATTTCTTATTTTGCCATTTTTTCAAACAAAGTTTGAAAAAATCATTGGGGTTTGCAAAGGGAGTCACTCCCTTTGCTGGGTGTTTGGGGGCAAAGCCCCCATTTGGAATAACGTGTGTGGTTCCCCCCTCAAGAACTTAGTCAAGTATTAGCTATTTGTCCCGTCAAACATATTGCGGCAACTTAATAAATGTCCCAATTTTTCTTTCTTGGTATTCAAATATTTTTCATTGTCTTTGCAACTGTCTTGTTCTAGGGGGATACGGTTAACAATTTTTAGGCCATATCCTTCAAGCCCGATGATTTTTTTAGGATTATTGGTCATAATGTTTAAACTTCTGACTCCCAAATCCACTAAAATTTGTGCCCCAAGTCCATAATCTCTAAGGTCAGCTTTAAAACCAAGTTTTTGATTGGCTTCAACCGTATCAAAACCTTGTTCTTGTAAAGCATAAGCTTTTAGCTTATTGACCAAACCAATTCCCCGCCCTTCTTGACGTAAATAAACAATAACTCCCCGCCCTTCATTTTCAATTTTTGACATGGCAGCATGTAATTGTCCTCCACAGTCACAACGCATGGAAGCAAAAATATCACCTGTCAAACACTCGCTGTGAACTCTGACAAGAACAGGTTCGCCATTTGAAACATCACCTTTGACAAGTGCCACATGGGTACAATTATCATATGAATTTTCATAGGCAATTATTTTAAAAGTTCCGAACATGGTAGGCATATTGGCTTCTGCCATTTTAGTAACGGCAACTTCACCCCTTTCCATTCTATATTTAATCAAATCTTTTATTGTGACGATTTTTAAATCATGTTCCTTGGCAAAGATTTCAAGATCAGGCATTCTTGCCATTTCACCATCATCTTTCATGATTTCACAAATTACGGCAGCCGGCTTTAAACCTGACAAAATTGCCAAATCCACACTGCCTTCTGTTTGGCCTGCCCTTGTCAAAACTCCCCCAACTTGTGCTCTTAGGGGAAAAATATGTCCGGGGCTGACAATGTCAGAAGCCTTGGTTTCATCAGCCACAGCAGTTAAAATGGTGTGGGCTCTGTCTTTTGCACTAATTCCCGTTGAAACACCTTCTCTGGCTTCAATTGAAACTGTAAAATTTGTTCCAAATCTGGACCCATTTCTTTTGGCCATTAATGGCAAATCAAGTTTATCAACCATTTCACCATTCATGGGTAAACAAATTAACCCCCTGCCATATTTTGCCATAAAATTAATTATATCAGCTGTAACAAATTCAGCAGCAATGGTAAGGTCGCCTTCATTTTCACGATCCTCATCATCAACCAAGATTACCATTTTGCCATTTTTAAAATCTTCTATTGCACTTTCAATGCTTGATATCGCCATTTTTTTTCTCATAAAAAACCGTGTTCACTCAAAAATTGAACATCTATTCGGCTTTTAGCTTTAGAATTTTGCATAATTTCTTGGGAGCGAAGAATATATTTACCTAACATATCAGTTTCTATATTAATCATTTGTCCCAATTTCCATTTTGAAATTGTGGTAACTTTCATTGTCTCCGGAATTATATTTACCTCTAAAAAGTTAATATCGCAAGCATTAACAGTAAGGCTGATTCCATCAAGAGCAACTGAACCTTTATTTATAATATAAGGTGCTAAATTTTCAGGAAAACTAATCCTAAAACATGTGGAATTTTCCACCTTATTGATTTGTATCAATTCACCCACACAATCCACATGCCCACTAACCAAATGACCACCAAGCCTATCGCCAAGGCTTAATGCTCTTTCCATATTTACCATATCTTTTAACTTTAATTGTCCTATATTGGAACAAGACAATGTTTCAGCCGAAGCATAAAAAGATAATATATCTGACTTTGCTTCCTCAACAGTTAAACAAACCCCATTTATGGCAACAGATTCACCAATAACAGGACAGTTAAATTCAAAATATGGTTTAATTCCAAGTCTGATGTCTTGGGTATTTTTATTGTAATGAACAAGCTCTCCTTGTCCTGCGATTAATCCTGTAAACATAATTTTTTTTAGTTTGAAAAAATTTATTTAATTTCAATTTGAGGGGGGAAAACCAATAGTGTTCAGCTAACTTTTCTTGGGAGGGAAAACCCCATTTTTTTGAAAAAAATGAGTTTTTCCCTCCCAAACCCTCCCTTTCCTGAAAAAACAAATTTCAAATATGTTATTTTTTAATTTAAAATAATAT
>CAYJGE010000152.1:0-7188 GCA_964369835.1 uncultured Mailhella sp. | reverse complement strand
ATTAAGCTATTTATGAAAAATGTGTGAAAAAAATTTAGATGCGTAAGCCCTGCCCTCAATCCGGAATCACGTGGAAACACACCTATTTTTTACATTTGAATGCTTTTTCAACTCAAAGAATATTGTTTATTTTCATGAAGTAAATTTACAAAATCAGTTTCATTTAAAACTTTTGCAAAGTAGAAGCCTTGAGCAATGTCACATTGAATTTCTTGTAACCATTTTGCTTGACTTTTCTGTTCAATTCCTTCAGCAACAACTTTCATACCAAGCTGTTTTGCCAGTGAAATCATTTGTTGTACCACTAAATTACCTCGCGGTGCATCTTCATGAAAATCAATAAACACTTTGTCCAATTTAAGTACGTCCACATTAATAACACTTAAACGGTTTAATGAAGAGTTGCCTGCTCCAAAATCATCCATAGCGACAGTAAAGCCGATTTTATGAAGTATTTTAATTATAGCAGGTAAAGAGTCTTCAAAATCACCAATGGCAGATTCAGTTATTTCTATTTCAATTTGAGATGGTAAAACGGCATAATTTTTTAAAATCTGAACCATTTGTTTTAGAAGATCGGTCTTTGATAGGGTAATGGGGGAAATATTTATGGCTATTTTTGGCATTTTTATATTTTTTGCATTTGTTTTAATAAAGTTGCATACTTCTTCAAAAACGTACAGTTCAAGTTGAGAAATAAAACCATTTTTTTCCATGATTGGTATAAAAGAACCGGGATATACAGGGTTTCCAACCGGTGGTATCCAGCGAACAAGTGCTTCTGCTCCCATAACTTTAAGTTCGCGGAAATCTATTTTGGGTTGATAATGCACTTTAAATTCTTTGTTACTTATAGCATGTTCCATGCGGTAAATAATATCCATCATGGTATTTGCTTCTTTACGCATTTCTTCAGTAAATTCATGGAAACTGGTTTTATGAACTTTTTTTGATTCCCTTTTTGCTATTGTTGCATTATCAATAAGGCTATTTATTTTTTCATCACCGTCTGAATTTTTACTGATCCCAATGGACATTTTTAAACAATAACTCGCCCCGACAATGCTTTTTATTCTTGGAATAACAAAGGCTTGAACAACTTCTTTAATTGGTCTGCCTTCATTTATTTTCTTAAAAACAATAAATTGTTCTGCCACACGCCTTGTGATAATTGCATTTGTATCTTTATAAGCATCACATAAAGCTTCTGCCATGGCAATAATAACTTCCGTTCCCTTATCTGTTCCATAATAATTATTAATAAGTCGAAAATAATCCACATCAAGCATAATTAATTCATATTCATTATCGGAAGCCTTGTGTAAAATTTCATCAACAACTTGGTTGAATTTTGACAAAGAAATAAGTGAGGTAATATCATCTTGTCCAAGAACATTGATGGTAGATTTTTGACGAATAATTTTAATTAATCCTATAATCACAAGCAAAACAAAAATACCTATGGCTATAAAATAAATTAAATTTTTTCTAAAGAATTGTTCTGAACCAAAAGAAGGAATATATTCAGCAATTTCATCAACCATGATGGCATGAACTTCACTTTCAGGTATTTTACCTATCATGGTGTTGAATATTTGAAGATATTCAGAGCCAAGTTTTTGAGAAATCTGAAAGTTAAGATCTATTGAAAGGTGAAGAGCCGCTTGATATTTTCCTAATAAATCACTAATAGCAACACTATCAGCACCGGCTTTGGTTGTAATTATAGCATGAACGTCATTATTGCGAAAACCTTTCAAAAGCTCAACTGTATTTGTATAATGAACAATTTTTGCATTTGGAAAACGCTTGAAGAATTCACCATAGGGAAAATTTATATAATTTAAAATTCCAATGTTCTTATCTTTAAGAGCCTCTTCCGGTTTAAGACCCCTTAAGTTTATTGTATTAGTATCTTTTGCAAAAGTAATTGCTAGATCAACAACTCCATAAGAATCTGTTGCATCATAAAATCTGGCAGTATGATTTCTTTCTCCTGTAACAGAAATGAGAATATCAAAATTTTCGGAAAGAATCCAACTTCCTTCTAAGTCGTAAGGAATATATTCCACATTGAAATCAAATTTTTTTGCCAAAAAATCCATAACTTCAATACTTATCCCTTGTGGATTACCATAAGCATCACTTGATTGATAAGGGGCATGATTGTCAATATACCCAACTTTAAAAGTTTTTCCATTTATCTTTTCAGCTTCTCCTTGGGTTAATGAACGATTTTTAAAGTTATTATCAACATTATGGTATTTATTGGATAATTTACGATGAAATGAAATATTATCCACAAAAAATTGAAATAATTTTTTATCTAAAAAATCCATCAAAGCTTTATTATTTTTCGCACTAAAGAAATATACATTTTTTAAACTTAAATTAAGAACAGTATGAAAATTATTGTTATTTATAATATCAGAAGGATAAAGATAGAAATGAGCATCCAAATCAGAGAAGTTACGTACATCATCATATATATATTTGACAGAAATATTATGTTTTTTTAGATAATTATCCAAAAATACAATTCCGGGACACCCAGGGTATGTAGCTACAATTTTACCATCTATGGCTTTGGGGTCTCCATAAAAATAATCATTTTCACCCTTTGTAACAAGAGCATATTGGGAATAATCGACAGGAAAATTACCGTAAGAAACCAGTTTTTCTCTTTCATCTGTTTTAGAGTAAAGCCCGGCCATGTCTACTATGCCATTGTTTACTGCATCAAATAAAGATCCTTCAACTTCGATGAATTTAAACTCTACATCGGCAAAATAAGAAAATCTCATTAATAAATCATAGCCATATCCCTTATTTCCATAGGAATTAATATCCTTTACAAGACCCATTCCTTTTTCATAACCTACAAGAATAACAGGTTTTTTCTTGTATTCATTGGATATAAGCGAAATAGAAGCAAATTCATTATTCATATTTTGATTTATAGCAGAATTTGCCGGCTTGCTACCTTGTGCAGCATTTAATTGTAAATCCTCCTTTTGAGAAGCGAATAAAAAAGACGTGTAAAAAAATGAACAAAAAAAACATAAACCTAAAAACAGTAAAAACTTAAACTTCATAAAAGCCTCTTAACATAAAAGAATTAATGCAGTAAGCTGTAAACTTTTTAAACCATAATCAATAAACCAAAAACGTACTCTAAAGGTATACTTTATTTTAACTGAACAATATAGTATTTTAAGTTGACATCACTAATGTCAACTTTTTGAAAGCACACTTGCTTCGGCACACGTGTAATAAAATTACACTTATGCCTACGCAGTGGTCGCCTGATATCGCAGTCGACGATAGTAATTTCATCTGAAATTACTATATAATAAACCTAAGAGAGTTACTAATAACCTTTGATAAATATATTGTCAACATACTCTCCGGTATCTAAAGGTATTATAAAATTGATATTAATAGAGGAAAATATAATTTAAAAATTTTATACATAAGTAAAAGTTATATATTCATGAATCTAAAAATTCTTATCCTCTGAAATAATAAGTTATTTTAATAAAAAATATAAATTTAAAGATTAATTTGAACATTTTTTGAAAATTTACTGTTTAAAGATAAATAATATTTTTTTGTAGAAAAATCTGTAAAAAAATATGAAGCCAAAAAATCGGAAGATAAATAAAATTCATTTTCAATTTGTAGTTATTGTAATTCTAACCTATATAATAGACAATATTTTTTTAAAATAATCCTTTTGACGTTTTCAAAAAAATATAGAGATATAACTTTATATCTCTAAAATACGATTAAGTATATTTTTATAAATATTTAATAAGGAGTTTGTTTGTAATATTTTGAATTATAATGATAATATTTTTATTTTTATTGTTTATCAAGTCATTCGTTTTGATTAAATTTTATGGAGTAGTTAAGATGTGTTCTATATTCTTAGAAAAGTAAAAATAAATTTGTCATGGAATATTTGAAGCAATTTAAATTTGTAATAATGATATTTAATATATGTTAACAGTATTATTATATATTTTGCTATATATTGTTTTTTTTCAAAAATCTTCAAAATTATCATTTTTAAAGTGTATTGTATATTTTTGTATCGGAGTAAATGTATAATAAATTCAAGGTGTAATATGGGTAATTTGATTTTGCTGTCAGTTACTTCTTTTTATTTTTTGAGATTCAATTTATTAAAAGCTTAAATTTAAAATTTTTCATTTTTTCTAAAATTTTTTTAAATTTTTTCTAAATTATATTTAAAACATTAATAAACATGGTTTTAAATAAAAAATCTGCAAAAAGAAGCAAAACTTGACTTCTTTTTGCAGATTTTGTGTTTAATCCAATGAGACTATTTAATAAAACAATATGTTATATGTATAAGGCACTTATTTATAAGAGTTCAAAAATACTATTACCGACAATTAGATTCATATAATATTAACTTGCTTTTATCTTGTGAAGTTGGTTTTCAATTTATTGTTTGTAATTTTAAATTTATCAATAAAGTAGGACATTAGGTTGTGTTTCTTAATTAATATTTATGATATAAGTATGTTACAAAAAACATTTCAGTTTTCGAGTAAGGTATTTATTTGAAAAATGGATTGTCCGGTTCATACTTCAAAATAAATCCTTTTAAGTGGTAAAATTATTGAATTGCAATTGTTACATCTTGTTATTAAAAAGTTTTGTGGGGGAGAGCTCGAGAGGGGAGAACTTTTTCAAAAGTTCCCTCTCTCGAAAAAATAATTAAGAAACACACCCTATAGAAATACTCTAATTTTAACTGGGGTCTTTTAAAATTCTGGTTAGTTTAGTTAATTCTTTAGCTAATTCATTTAGTTCAATAACTGATTTTGCTGCTTCATTCATACTGTTAACAGTAGAAAGGGCAATGCCATTAACATTATTAATACTTTCTTTCATCTGCTTCGTAGTTACTGACTGTTCTTCTGCTGCAGTTGCGATTGAATGAACTTGTATAGCAGATTCTTTTGTCATATCAGCTATCTCTGTTAAAGCTTCCCCTGAATGTTTTACAAACTCTGTTGCCTTTGTTATGGCAGCAAAAGAAGCTGTGGTTTGAGAAAGGCTTTGGCTTGCACTTTGCTGAATTTCTGAAATAATTTTGGCTACTTCATTAGTTGAAGCCATGGTTTTTTCTGCCAGTTTGCGAACTTCATCAGCCACAACAGCAAAGCCTCTGCCTGCTTCACCTGCTCTTGCGGCTTCAATGGCTGCATTTAACGCAAGAAGGTTGGTTTGGTCGGCAATTTCGGAAATAACTCCCATTACTTGATCAATAGATTTAGAGCTAACATCTAAACTTTGCATGTCTTCCATTAAAGTTGTGGTTAGTTTTTCAACAACTTGCATACTGTTTATTGCTTCAAGGGCAATGTTTCCACCTTCATTTGCTTTATTACCTGTATTTGAAGAAAGAGTTGATGCAATGCTGGCATTTTGTGCAACATTACTTACAGTCATATTTATTTCATCCATGGATGAAGAAGTGTATGCAATTTGGCTGGCCTGTTCATTGGCGCCAAGTTCACATTGATTAATGGTATAAGTTAAACTCTCTGAAGCTGTGTTTAGTTTTGTAGCAACTTCTTCAAGATTATTGGCAATTTTTAACATATTAGCTGTTTTACTGTTGGCACTTTGTTCAGCTATGGCAGCAGAATCTAAAGCTTCTTGAATTTTAGCGGCATTTTTTTTGCTTTCTTCAATGGCAGCTTCGGCTGTGCTTATTTTTTCTTTTAGAGAAGTCACCATTTGATTAATAGCATTAGCCATTATAACAATTTCATCTTTGGTTTTAACATCTTGGGCATTATTTGAAATTTCAACAACCTGTTTACCTGCATCTAAATTTCCCTTTCCAACTTCAGAAGAAATTCTGGTAAGAATAGAGATAGGTTTGGTTATAGAAGAAGTAATTCGTATGGAGAAAAACAAAATAAAAATAATAGCAATAAAAACTAAACCCACCAAATATAATTCCATGGTTTGGGCTTGAGCTTGCATGTTTACAAGAAGAGCCTTTTGTAAACGATCAACATTATCTGTATATACACCTGTTCCAAACCAAAATGGAGTTCCGGAGATGTTTGCGGCATAGGCTGTTTTTTCATCAATAACCCCTTGTGGGTTTGGGTACATATAGGTAACAAAACCGCCGCCTCTTTGGGAAACTGAATAAAGTTCTTCTATATATCGCACCCCAACACTATCCACAGAATCTTTTAAATCCTTTCCGATAATACTACTATTAACAGGGTGAATAACAGGGGTTGTTCTTTCATAAAGAAAGAAATATCCGGAGTCATTAACATCAAAACGAGATTTAGAAATAAAATCTTCCATGATTTTTAATTGTTCTTCTCTTGGTTTTCCCTCAATTTGAACTTCAAGCCCTTTTATTGTGGCCAAGGTTATATCTTTAATTCTATCTTTTTGTAACTCATACATCTGGTCTCCGGCTAACTCACTGCTGTTATTGGCAATATTAGTTATTGCAAAATAAAAAGCAATAACCAGACCAAACATAATACCTATGGTTAATGCTAAAACCGTATTAAATTTAAATCCTATTGATTTGTTTTTGAACATACTATATCCTTTGTGTTGTAGATTATTCAATCAAAACTGAAAAAAGATTAACTATTTGACAATTTAAAAAAACAATAAAATAATTTAAAAACTTGTAAGGAATTTTATAGTTTTTTCTTGAGTTAAATCTGTATTTCCTTAAAAACCATATCGGTAACTCTTTTAAAAAACATTATATTTTTTTAAAAAAATCGTCAAATTTTTTCTGTGCTTTAATCAGTGTTTACCCACGCCATTCCGGTTTTGTACCCTGCTTCATGACTTACCAACAATCCCATTAAACACTTTAAATTATTAAACAAAAAATTTGTTTAATTTTATATTATAGTATGTTATGCTTATCTCAAATTTTATTGGCGGGTAAGTATTATGTTTGATGAATTATATGAAGCCATGCTTGAAGTTGAAGAACATTCAGAGCATGATGGATATTTATACAAGGTAAATGAAGTACTTATTGTACTTGTAATGGGATTATTTTGTGGTTTGGAGTCTATTTTAATGGTATTTCTCAGAGCAAAAAATATTTATATTAATTTACCTTTGCATAAAGCACTTCTTTTTTATTAAAAT
>CAYJGE010000151.1:0-7268 GCA_964369835.1 uncultured Mailhella sp. | reverse complement strand
TCGTGGAATGTTTCAAAAAAACGTGGTTTTCTCCCTCAATCCGGAATCACGTGGGAGCCACATAATTAGCCCCGATACGCTAAATGGCTTACCTTGACAATTTTAAGCTAACTATATATTATTTTTGAAAATGAGTTGGTTTATATTTTGACAATTTAAATTTATTTAGATTTGAAGCCATTGTTGTTTGGATAATTTTTTACACCTAATATATTATTTTTTATAAATTAAAAATATTTTTTTTAATTTATTATAATAAAATATATTCTTAATAAATTCCCTTTTTACATTATTTTAAATTAAAAAACAATGTAGTTGAAATTTGTTTTTTCAGGAAGGGGAGGGTTTGGGAGAGGAAACCTCACCCAGTTTATGTCGAACAAAGTGAGACTAAGCGTCATGGATTAGTTCAAAAAAATAGGGTTTCCCCTCCAAAGAAAATTAGCCGAACAATAGTGATTTAAAGCAGGAATATAATGATTTTTTCAAAAAAAATATCTTTCATCTACCCTATTATAATTTCATTATTTTTACTTTGCTCTTGTGCAAAAATGGAAACTCAAGACATGGAAACTCAACACAATGGTGAAAAAGATATAGCTGACACCCTTGACTCTGAAAAAAAAGAAGAAAAGAAAAAATTCAATCTTTTTAAGAAAAAAGATAAAGAAAAAGAAAAAGATGTTGATTTACTTGAATATAAGTATGAAATTGTAATCAATGAATTTAGCTTGTATTATAAAACCGAAGATGAGCAAAATGATTTAAAACTCCAAAAAGCTGAACTTGAGGAAATGGATTTAAAAATCAGAGATTTATTGAAAAAAAACAGCCAACTTGAAGGGCTGAAACATATTGCCTTAAACAGTTCTGTGGCTTTAGAGCGAAGAGCCAACAATGATATGAATACAGCCATTAAAATTATGGAATCTCTTGGTTTTTACGCCGGAAAGGCTGACTATAGCATCAATAAAGAAAGTGAACCTTTTTTGGTAACATTGACTTTATCACCGGGCAATCAATATTCAATTGGTGACATAAAAATAACATATTCACAGCCCGATGAAATATCAAATGTTTTCAAAGATGTGACAAAGCATGTCGGTTTATTTAAAAAAGAAGTAAAAGCCTTCAACTATGAATTTCAGAATATACTTGATTTTTCTGATACAAATGAAAGAGCTGAAGCGGCCCATATTTTAGATACCATAAATGTTCTTAATTATCCTTTGCAAAATAATGGATTTCCAAATGCCAGAGTTATCTCATCAGGTTTTGCTGTAAATAAAAACACACAAAAACTAAACGGCACTGTATTTATTAATCAAGGCATGCCGGCTTTAATGGGTGATGTGGAAGTAATAGGAAATGAAAAGGTTTCAACAAAATTCATAAAAAGTTTAATTCCTTGGGAACAGGGAGAAATTTGGAGCGATGCAAAAATTTTAGAATATCGAGACCTATTACAACAAGCAGGGCTTTTTCAAGAAATTGAAATAAGTTATGATAAAAATGCCTATAATGAATATCGCAAAAAAGTTCAACCCTATAGAAAATATTTACAAGCTCTGAAAAGAATTGCAGAAGCTAAAAAGTTTGAAAGAAAAATTAACAAGGAAGATTTAGAACTCACTGCCAAGGCTAAAACCATGCCAAAGCCGGTTGCTCTTCCCATCACTCTTACAGTTTCAGAGTCAACATCAAAAACCATTACAGGTTCTGCCTTTTATTCGACAGATCAAGGTTTTGGGACAAAGGCAGCTTGGGAACATCGCAATTTTTTTGGAAATGGAGAAAGGGTCAGGCTTGAACTACCCCTAACCAAGGACGAAAGTTACATTTCTGCCGAATATATGAAAAAAGCTTTTTTGCATAATAATCAAGATTTACACATAGTCATGGCAGGAGGATATGAAAACACCGATTCCTATGAACAAAATTTCATAGAATCCGGAATTGGAATTGAAAGAGATTTTGAAAAAGAATGGCTACTATCCAACTATATCTATTTTAATTTGGTTGAACCAAAAAATTACAATGATGACAAAAATTATGTTGTATTCCGTTTGGAAAATTCATTGCAGTATGACAAAAGAAACAATAAGGATAACCCTTCAAAAGGGTATATGGCAAAAATTAAATTTTCTCCATTATTAGGAACAGATGATGAGTATTTCTATAGTCTGGCAACTGAACTTGAGGGAACATTTTATCATAAAATTTTAGATAAAGTAATTTTAGTTACAAGACTGGGATTTGGATTTATGCCTGGTTCACCTGAAAATAGGATACCAAGAGCTGAAAAATTTTTCCTTGGAGGCAATAATACCGTGCGAGGTTATGCCTATCAAGAACTTGGCAGACATGATGGTGAAGATAATCCCACAGGCGGGCTTTCATATAATTATTTTAATTTTGAAAGTAGATACGAACTGACCAAGGAATTATCCATAATTCCCTTTATTGATGCAGGTATGACCTATGATGAACGTAGCCCAAGATTTGGGGAAGATATGGCCTATGGGGCAGGTATTGGGGCAAGATATGCAACTCCTGTCGGGCCTATTAGGCTTGATTTGGCCTTTCCTTTAAATGATCCTGACAATATTTTGGATAAAAAATGGTCTGATTTTCAAATCTATGTCAGCATAGGACAAGCTTTTTAATGTACAGTATTATTGGTTTTAGCAGAAAAATAATAAAAATAAGCTTACTTTTACTTATAGTTATTGGAGTTTTATCCATATCTTTATTTATAAGCATTTGTTTGATTTTCAGACTGGATTCAATTGAAAATTATTCAAAAGGCTTAATTGAAGATTATGCCAATGATTATTTGGCAATTTATCAAACGGCAATTAAAATTGATAAACTTGAGTTGGCACTACCCTTTTCTGCCAAAATTTTTGGGCTTGAATTGTTGGATGCAAACGGTACCTTTTCTAAAATAGAAGATATTACATTAAATAATAATTTTTTCTCACTTTTTAACTATGAAGTCATAATTGCGCAAACCGGCATTAAAAATATTCATATCTATCGACTACCTCTAATCACTATCCCAAAAGAAGAGACTGAAAAAAAATTGACCGATGGGCAAATATTTTTGCCTGAGATGGAAAAAGTATTTAATAATATTGCTGATTTAGTTTTTCAACCAAGTATTCCTTATATTTCTTTAGAAAATATTTATGCTGAAAACATTCTGATTGATAAATCTTTTTTGGCACAATTTAAAAAACAATTTTCTGCTTCAAATCCCGATGAAAGTTTACAAGCTACCAATGCACAAGCTACCAATGCACAAGCTACCAATACACAAGCTACCAATGCACAAAGTACAATGGAAGATTTACATTTAAGTTTTAATATCAATGTAAAACTTAACCAAAAAAAATTGCAGTTTGAAAGCCATGCTCAAATCACTCAATCCGAATTAGAGCCCATGGAAATGACAGCAAGTTTTGAATTTCAAAAGTCCAAAGAACTCATGGTTAATATTGACTATAATGATGAAAACGGAAGTTTGCTCTTTCTTTTAAATGAAATTTTCAATTTACCCTATACAAAAAATGATTATGCCAAACTCAAAATAAATGGAAACGGAACTTTCTCTGATTTTAAAATGGGATATGATTTAGATTTTAACAATGCTATTTTTTTAAAAAAACCCGCTACAATCACCGGAGAAATTGGTATTTCACCTTATTTTGTCACCATCAATACCAATGCTTCACCAAGGCTGGATAATTTGGTTAAAAGCAGTGATTTTAATCTAACCGCTTCACTTTTCTTATTATCTGAAGAAAACAAAGAGGCAAATCAAAGTGAAATTACTGATATTTTAAAAATCATTAGATTTAAATATAATATAAATGCCGAAAACATGGAGTTTATATCTGAAAAATTACAGCAACTACTTGGCAATAAACAAGAATCCCAAGGTGAAGTTGACTTGGTTTTTTCAAAATTTGATTATCCTTATTTAAAATCAAATACCATTGATTTAAAAACCCAAAATTTACATGCCAGCATTGAGGCATTTTTATCCTATGATATTGATTTGAAAATCAAAGCTCAAATTGCTGATTTAAAATTTTTAAGTTCTGACACTCAAAATATTCTTGGCAGTGTTGAAAGTGAAATAATCTTTAGCGGTAATGTCAATAAAATTTTTTATGATACAAACTTTAAAATTCCCCTTTTAAAAATTGAAGAAATTCTTCATATTGATGCAAAAACCAAGGAAAAACAAAAGGATTTTTTAGAGTCGATCACTGATAATAACTCAGAATTTATTGAATTTTTTACAAATGCTCAGGAAGAAGAAACAAAGCCACAAAAAATAGAGCTAAAAAATTTAGAATTTTCAATTCGCAGCAATAAAAGCGTTTCTGTTATAAGAACAGTTACATTGGAAGAAAAAGAACAAGAATTAACCTTGGAACAAAAACAAGGCTTTGATATTTTAAAACAAATTGAAGCAGCCATTCAGTTTGAAAAATCTAGTCAAAATCAAAAAAACACTCAAGAACAAAGCCAAAAGGAAAATTTATATGGCTTGCAAGTTGTTAAACTATTTCAAGAGCTTTTAAACAATGACCGCAAACCGCTTCCCCTATCCATAAATTTAACAGCCATCTACAATAACATGCCCGTAAACTATTATTCTCAAATAGTTGTTACACCTGAAATACTTGGAATAAATACCGGCAAAACACGCTTTTTAGAACTAAATAATATCAAATTCAATGGATTTGGTGCAAATTTGCAAGGCGGACTTAAATTAGCATATCCGGGAACTTCCAAATTAGTGGAAGATCTCAAAAAAAATCCATTTCTAAAGGGTAAACTTTCAGCCAAGCTTAAAAACTCAGATATTCTTGCCAAAACAACAGATCTTCCCTTGGAAATTTTAAATTTAGGCCTTGATTTAGATTTTTCAACCTCTACAGTCACTACAAATGATAAATTAGAAAAAGAAATTCAAAATATTAACTTTAAATTTTCCTCAGATAAATTAAAATATGCAAATTATGAATTTGAACAAAATTCTACACAGTTTAAAATAAATGATTTTTGGAACTCCCCCTCAATAAATGGAAATATCAATATTTCAAAATTAAATTTAGACATTATCCAATCCCAAAACTTCCAGTTATCCGCCAATGGTCCCTTGGAAAATATTAAAATAAATTCTTCCATGGCAGGAAATGTGCTAAATGATGCAAGTATGAATTTTAACGGCAGCATAGGATTAAATACGCAAAATTTTAGTATTTTAACCCAATTAAATTCCTTTGAGTTTAAAAACCCAAAAACAAAAACAGATATCAGACTTAAACAAAAAGGAAAAATAAGCTATTCAGCAAGTGAGTTTTCAGCAGAAAAAATTCACTTTACAGTTGCTCCCATGGGAGAATTTCAAGTAAATGGGATAATAAATCCTGAAAAAGTCAGCCTTGATGGTTGGTGGAAAGACATTGATTTATCTTACCTGCCATTAAATATTGACGGTTTATTTTATGGACGCTTTGGCTTTAGCGGAACTTCTTCAAACCCGACAGGTTATACAGATATGCGGATTGTGGATTTTAAAAGCAATAATATTCCACCGGTTTCCATAGATATTAATGGCAAACTATTGGCAGGAAAATATATCCATGAACTTCTTTTAACTGCAAGCTTGGTTGATAAGGAAAAACTGGAAGCAAAAAACTCCAAAATTGAAATAAAAATCCCAATTCAAAGTGAACCCAGATTAAGAATTGTTAAAAATGCTCCCATTTCCGGAACAATTCAATATGAAGGAAAAATAACCCCCATTTGGCATTATGTTCCATTGGAAGGCACAAGCATTGATGGTGATTTATTTGTGAATGGTACTATTTCAGGCAATGTCCAAAAGCCCATGGTTAAATTGATAGCCAAAATCAATGATGCTCAATTTGAAGATTATATTCTTGGAATATTATTAAAAGATATTGATTTTGATTTAAACCTTGATCATTTTGGCAAAGCAAAAATGCAGCTAACCGCAAAAGATGATCAAGAAGGAAAAATAAGCTTTCTAGGTGAAGTAAATATTCCTTGGCTATCTTTTGGAAGCTATGAACCACCAATTACCATAAAAGGAAAAACTCCGACATCCTTGGAAAGGGAGCAAATTGAAGCTTGGAAAAACTCCTTGGCAATAGTTGATATTAATGCAACACTAGACCATTTTAAACCACTGCAAAGAAGTGATGTTGATGCCAGTCTATCGGGCAATATCAATGTCCTTGGGCCTGTAAATAATGTCAGCATTGGCGGAAAAATAACTATTGACAAAGGGGAAATCCATCTCTCCAATATTCAATCAACTTCAATTCCAAGCCTAAACATTGTTCAAAACCCAAATAAGAGACCAAAAATAAATAGAAGAAATTTGGGAAATTTTAATTTGGATATCAATATAAATAATAATTTCTTTGTCTATGGGCCTGATATTGAAACAGAATGGGCAGGTTTATTAAAAATTTCAGGAAAAACTATGGAACCTGCCATATCAGGTTCCATAAAAGCCATAAGCGGTGAAATGTCCTTACTGGAACGAGAATTTATTCTCTTAAGCGGTGAAGTGCAGTTTGACGGCTCAACAGAAATTAATCCCATCATTGATATTAAGCTTGGTTATGATGACACGGGAAGAGACATTAAAGTTGAACTTAGCGGCACGCCCCAAAATCCAAAACTTCGACTTACCAGTGTCCCATACCTTCCTCAAGATGAAATTCTGGCTCATATCTTATTCTTTTCTTCAATTTCAGACCTAAGCGATTTTGAGAAAATTCAACTTGCAACCACAGTAACAAGTCTGGCAGGCTTTAATTTTTCCGGCGGCATAAGAAATATCGGAAAAAAACTATTTGGAATTGATGTTATCAAAATTAATGACGGCAATACCGAAGTTAATAAAATTGAAGAAAATAATGACAATATTTCCATTGAAATTGGAAAATATGTGACAGATGATCTCTATGTCGGAGTGGAACAAGGCATTAGTGAACAAGAAACCTTCGGTATTACAAATTATGAAATTAATAATAATCTTTCCACAGGTATAAAAGCAGGAACAGATGGCGCAGAAATAAATTTTGAATGGCGCTTTGATTATTAAGAAAGCACAAATTTATTTTTTAAGAGAGAACATTTTTGTAGGTAAAAATATTCTCCCCCACGCCATTCCGGTTTTAAAAAACCATAATTATGGCATGATTTTTGATTTT
>CAYJGE010000150.1:0-7288 GCA_964369835.1 uncultured Mailhella sp. | reverse complement strand
AGTTTGAGGGGGGAAACATCATTTTTTTCAAAAAAATGGGGTTTCCCCCCTCAATCAGGAATCACGTGGGCAAAGCCCCCAAAGATGATATAATCAACAAAAAATCAAACTGCTATAAAAGTTCATTTGCTTGTTTTAAAACATTCTCAAGGCTAAAACCAAAATGTTCAAACAAAATACTTGCAGGAGCAGATTCGCCAAAACTTGTCATGCCAATGATTTTTCCATCAAGTCCAACATATTTATACCAAAAATCTGCGGCAGCAGCTTCAATTGCCATACGTTTTCTAATGCTTGGCGGTAGGATTTTATCCTTATAGGCTTGGTCTTGGCGATCAAAAACATCAGCACAAGGCATGGAAACAAGACGAATTTTTCTGCCGTCAGCTGTCAATTTTTGATAGGCTTGATTGGCAAGTTCAAGTTCTGAACCTGTTGCAATAATAATAAGTTCAGCTTGTCCGTCACAATCATGAACAATATAAGCGCCTTTTTCAACATCAACAATTTGCTCCTTGGTATGAGCCTGCGGTTTTAAATCTTGCCTGCTCATTATCATACATGAAGGACCGTTATTTTTTTCTATGGCGCATTTATAGGCAATTGTTGCTTCAAAACTGTCACAAGGTCTCCAAACATCAACATTTGGAGTTAAACGCAAAGTTGAAATTTGTTCAATGGGTTGATGAGTCGGGCCATCTTCTCCAACACCTATTGAATCATGGGATAAAACCCAAATACTTTGAATTTTTGCAAGAGCTGCAAGTCTAATGGCATTTTTTGCATAATCAGAAAATACCAAGAAAGTGCTGGCATAAGGAATAAAGGCTTTACTTAATGATAAACCATTCATGATGCAACTCATTCCAAATTCACGCACCCCATAGTGAATATAGTTTCCGCTAAAATCTACCGGACTTATGGCCTTGGAATTTTTATGAAATACACCTGATGAGCCTGATAAATCGGCTGATCCGCCAATCATTTCAGGTAGACTTTGAGCCAAAACATCAAGAATATTTTTACCTGCAACCCTTGTTGCCAAAACATCTTGTTTTTCAAGATAACTATTTAGTAATTGCTCATAATCCGCATAAAATTTTGCAGATAATTGTCTTTGGCAACGGCGCATTAAATCATTGGCAAGTTCAGGATATTCCTTTTGATAATTTTCAAAATCTTTATCCCAAGCCTGATTTACCGCTTGTCCTTTTTCTTTGGCGTCCCAAGCATTGTAAACATCTTGAGGAATTTCAAATTCAGCATAATTCCAATTAAGCTCTTTTCTGATAAGCTTTGTTTCTTCAGCTCCAAATGGCGAACCATGGCAAGAAGAAGAACCGGCTTTATTTGGTGAACCATAACCAATGGTGGTTTTACAAATAATTAAACTTGGTTTATCACTTTTTAAACTTTCATCAATGGCTTGATTTAGAGATTTTGGATCATGCCCATCAATGGATCCGACAACATTCCAACCACATGCAATAAAACGGGCGGACACATCTTCTGTAAACCAATTTTTGATATTTCCGTCAATACTTATATCATTGGCATCATAAAGAACTGTCAATTTATTTAAATTCCAAGTGCCGGCAAGGGAAATTGCTTCTTGAACAACACCTTCCATGGGGCAACCATCACCCATAAAAACCCAAGTTCTATGGTCAATAATATTATGATTTGGCTTATTAAATTGAGCTGCCAATAATTTTTCGGCAAGAGCCATTCCAACGGCAGTGGAAATACCTTGTCCCAAGGGGCCTGTGGTTAAATCTACGCCCTTGGTTATATCTGACTCGGGATGTCCCGGAGTCTTTGAATGAAATTGTCTAAAATCTTTAATATCTTCGATGGTTAAATCATAACCTGTCAAATGCAAAAGACTATAAATCAGCATTGATGCATGCCCGTTTGAAAGTACAAAGCGATCACGATTTATCCAATCCGGATTAGAGGGATTGTGTTTATAATAATGTCTCCACAAAGCCTCTGCCATATTTGCCATGCCAAGGGGAGCGCCGGGATGCCCTGAATTTGATTTATTAATGGCATCCACGGATAATGCCCTAATGGCATTTGCATAATGTTTTCTAAGTTCCATACTTATTCCTTTAATCTACATATAAATACAACCTAATAAATTATTAATTATTATGGCATTTATATATTTATATTTCAGTCATTGCTGAAATTTCAACTATTATATTTATGAAAATAGTGGGTTTAGCATTTTTTAACAAGTCATTTGACTTGCCGCAATTTGAAATTCATCATGTCTTTTAGAAAGATCATGTCCAAAAAATGCTGAACCGGAGACCAAAACATCAGCACCCGCCAAGACCAATTCACGGGTATTTTCAAGACAAACTCCACCGTCCACTTGAATAAGACAGTTTCTATGACCAATCATTTCCTTGAGTTTTTTTATTTTATCCATTGTGGCAGGAATAAAACTTTGCCCGCCAAAACCGGGGTTTACACTCATAATAAGAACCATATCCAAATCATCAAGCACATATTCCAAAACATTCAAAGGCGTGGCAGGATTTAATGAAATTCCTGCCTGCATATTATGTTTACGAATTTCTGCAAGTGTTCTTTGCAAATGTGTGCAAGCCTCAGCATGAACTGTAAGCATATTGGCGCCTGCCGCAGCAAATTCGCCAATATACCTTTCAGGTTTCTCAATCATTAAGTGCACATCAAAATAAAGGGAAGAAATTTTGCGTAACATTTTAATTACATGTTGCCCAAAGGTGATATTTGGCACAAAATTACCGTCCATAACGTCAAAATGCACCCATTTTATATTTGCCGATTCAAGCTCTGCAAAAGTTCCTTTCAAATTAGTGAAATCAGCAGATAGTAATGATGGAGATAAAATCATAAAAATCTCATTTATTTATTCTTTTTAAATGTTTTTATTTGTTCTTCTTAAGTATTTTTTTTGATTACGATAATTTTCGTGAAAAGCCCTAAGCCTTCTTTGAATTCTTTCAACTCTTCTGGTGAGTTCACTCAATCCAAAATAGCCAACAGATGCAAGAATACCAAAAAATGCCAATAAAATTGCAGACATGGCATAAACTTGATTTAAAGCATCATCATCAGAGTCGGTTTGCCAAATTAAATAAATAGCCCCTATGGTTGCAAAAAGCCATAAGGCATGCCCACACATTTTTAAAAACTGTTGCATTGGCAAATAGTTATAGGGGTTAATTTCAGAAATACCTTGCCATTCCTTGCTGCCACATTCAGGACAACGCACCAAATATTCAGGAAAAACAGTTTTACAACGGGAACAAACCACCATTTTATCCTTAACCAAGTTGGAATAGTTTCTTTTTTTCACCCTAACTTTAAGTCTGTTATTTAATTTTGGTATATGTCTTTTATTTATTTTTTTATTCATAACTTACCTTGCCTTCACCCTTACAGGTCGGTTTTTTTGCAAAATGTAAATAATCACCAAGATAACAGCACCTATGAGGTAGCCAAAATATCTTTGGTTATAAGGCAAGAAAAATCCTGTTATAAAGAATGGATTTAAAAATAAAACTGTATTAAAAGCTAACAAAACACCTTCAATAAAGTTATTTTTATTTACAAACCAGCCTTGAACAAGAGAAGCAAAACAAATACAACCAATCACTGTCATTGCAAAAATGAAAAATCCAAGGTAAACAGAATCAATATTCCACAATAATATATCATGGTTGAAAAAGAACATCAAGGGTAAAATGGCTGTTCTGATATCATAAAGAAAGCCTTGAATACCTGTGGCAATGGGTGATGCCTCGGCAATGGCCGCCCCTGCATAGGCCGCTAAACCAACAGGAGGTGTGTCATCTGCCAAAATACCAAAGTAAAAACAATAAAGGTGAGCGGCAATTAATGGAACAACAAGCTCAACCCCATGGATCTCTAAATTGGAAGCCAAACGAACAAGCACGGGTGCAGTCAAAGATGCCATAATGATATAGTTGGCTGTTGTGGGCAATCCCATGCCAAGCAATAAACTGGCAAATGCTGTAATTCCAAGCAGTAAAATAATATTGCCCATGGAAAGAACTTCAATAAAATATGTGATTTGTTGGCCAAGCCCCAAGGAAATACAACCAACAATAATCCCTGCACAACCTGTGGCAAGAGCCACGCCGGCCATGTTTGTTCCCCCTGCTGCCAAGGATAAAATCCAGTGTTTAACCCCATGTTTGACAGCTTCCCACAAATTTTCACCAAGCAGGGCTGCTCTTATTATGGGCTGGGCAATCATAATTACACTTAAAACAACAATGGCTCTAAATACAGAAAGTTCAGCTGAATGTTGTAAGAGAATCAACTCATATAATAACATTAAAATAGGAATAAAGAAGTGCCAGCCACTTAAAAGTGTGTCTCGCATTACAGGCAATAAATCCCGTGAAAGTCCTTTCATTCCAAGTTTACATGCTTCCACATGGGTAATCCAAAGCAGGGCAATATAAGAAGCAAAAGCCGGAACTGCCGCCGCCTTTGCCACTTCAAGATAGGGAACATTCACATATTCAGCTATGATAAAGGCCGCCGCCCCCATTACAGGCGGTGCCAATTGTCCGTTGGTAGATGCGGCAACTTCAATGGCTGCTGCCTTTGTGGCAGGATATCCCATTTTTTTCATGAGCGGAATGGTAAAAGTTCCTGTTGTAACAACATTGGCTATACTTGAACCTGAAATCATACCTGTCAAAGCACTGCCAAGAACTGCCGCTTTGGCTGCTCCGCCCTTAAACCTACCAAGTCCGATAATTGCCAATTGAATAAAAAATTGTCCGCCCCCTGCCCTTTCAAGCATTGTACCAAATAAAACAAAAAGAAAAACAACGGTTGAAGAAACATGCAAAGGTATACCATAAATACCTTCTGTATCCATGGTCATTTGAGAAATAAATCTAGTGGAAGATGCACCCTTAAATGCCATAAAGTCCGGCAAATACGGACCTGAAAAAATATATATAATAAATGCAATCGCAATGCAAGGGAGGGTTGGCCCAATAACTCTTCTGGTTGCCTCAAGCAATAAAATAATGAGCATAAAGCCAAAAATCATATCCCTTTCTATTGGCATGCCTGCCCTTGAGGAAATTCCAAGATAATCAAGAACAATGTAAAAAGCTGAGAAGGCAGCAAATATGGCAAAAATATAATCCATGATGGTTACTTTATTCATTGCCAATAAAATTCTTTGATCCCATTTTGCGCTCTTACCTTGCTTTAGCATGGGTATATTCAAATAAACCAAAGTAATACCAAAAGTTAAGTGAATTGCTCTGATAAATGTGGAGTCTATCAATAAAAAACTGGCAGAAGCCAATTGAAACAAGGACCACAAAAGAGCTATAAAAACAGTTAAATTTTTTGTAAAACCAGATCCCTCTCCCCTTAAACCATGTTCAACCTTAAGCAATTCTTCTCGATAAGGATTTGGTTTAAAACCTTTTTCTTTTTTTTGTTTCATATGGTCTACCTAAATTTAAATATTTATTCTATGTTAAACATTAAGATTATTAATAAAAATTAAATTATAAAAAATTATAAAAAAAATTGAGTATAATGAAAAGCTGATCGGAACTGAATTCTAAATTTTACAAATATCATAAATAGGAATTAATCAGTGTTTTCATAAAATAAAAAGCTGTTTTTGTGGAAAATATAAGCTATTTTCCACAAAAACAATCTTTTAAAGGAATTTTAAATATTAAATTTATTAATTATTTAATCAAACCAACTTCTTTATAGTATTTCTCTGCACCCGGATGTAAAGGAGCAGTAAGACCATCAAGCATGGTTTCCTTTGTAAGATTAGCTAAAGCAGGATGCATACTTTTGATTT
Source organism: uncultured Mailhella sp. (assembly GCA_964369835.1). Lineage (GTDB taxonomy): Bacteria > Desulfobacterota > Desulfovibrionia > Desulfovibrionales > Desulfovibrionaceae > Taurinivorans. Next base: position 1,413 of record CAYJGE010000150.1, on the reverse strand, counting down.
CTTCCAAGTTTTCAAAAACAGCCTTTGTCAAATTATAAACAATGTCTTCATCAACATCAGAACTTGTAACCAAGGTTGCTTTCATGCTGACAGAAGGAATTTGGCCGGCATCTGTATTGGTTGCCTCAGGATAGTTTTTCATATCAATATAGCCAAGGCTGTAATATGGATAGTTTTTTGCCAAAGCATCAATATTTGGAATAGGAATAATACGAGCCTTACGCATACCGGCTGTGGCTTCTTTAATATTTCCGTTAGGGTGAGCTACAGTAAAGAAAAATCCATCAATACGTCCGTCTTGCATCATACGAGGAGCATCGGCTGCCTTAATTCCTTCAGCTTTAAAATCTTTTTCATAATCAATGTCTATGGAATTAAATACATCAATGGCATTTTGACGTTGCCCTGAACCTGGGTTACCGATATTTACAACTTTATCTTTTACATCTTCAATGGCTTTAATTCCTGAATCTTCAGCAGCCACAAAGGTTATTATTTCAGGAGCAAGTGAAAAAACTGCTCTTAAATTTTTAACAGGCTTACCGTCCCATTCTGAAAGTCCGTTATAGGCTTGATATTGACGGTCAGATTGAGCAATACCAAAATCCAAGTCACCTGTTCTAATGGCATTAATATTAAAAACTGATGCCCCTGTAACTTCGGCTGTTGCCTTAATTCCAAATAAATCTTCACGATCATTTAAAACTTTGGCAATTGCACCACCGGTGGGATAATACACACCTGTCATGGATCCTGTTCCTATTGTAACAAAATCAACTGCACCGGCAGAAGAACTTGTCATGAAAAATGCACCTGCAACCAAACTTGCAGAAACAAAAGATGAAATAACACGATTTACTAATTTCATAATCTTCCCTCATTTAAATTAATATTAAATAACCTAGACCTTCTTTAACATAAAAGATTAATATTGGCAAGTTGATAACAATGTCAAAATATTTTTACCCAATTAGGATAGAACCTCTGCACAATTATCACTTTGTAATAAAAATCTGTTTCGTTAAATGATCACGTGATTCCGGATTGATGGGGGAAACCCCATTTTTTTGAAAAAAATGAGTTTTCCCCCCTCAAACTCCCCCCTTCCTGAAAAAACATTTTTTCAAATAACAATATAACTATTTTGATTTATTAATATTTTATTTAATGTCTAAAATCAAAAATCATGCCATAATTATGTTTTTTTAAAACCGGAATGGCGTGGTTAAATGATTGCTTTTTGAAAGTTATATGGGTTAGAGCAGTTTCAATCTTTATTGAAACTGCTCTAGGGTGTGTTTCTAAATTATTTAACGTTATAATAAAGAGTTACTTTATTTATGATAAAAATTTGAAAATTTACCTTTCCCCCTTGTGCTCGCTTGCGTAAGCACTATAAGGGGGGTGTCATAT
>CAYJGE010000149.1:0-7361 GCA_964369835.1 uncultured Mailhella sp. | reverse complement strand
AGGGGGAGTTTGAGGGGGAAAAACTCGTTTTTTTCAAAAAAACGTGGTTTCCCCCCTCAATCCGGAATCATGTGGGTAATTTTAAAATAATAGAGGTTTCATTTTATTGATTGGTTGTAAAATTAAGAAAACGGTACATTTTTAATAATATTTTATTTAGGAGTGTTATATGAAGGTTACATTTCTTGGTGCTGCTCAAACGGTTACCGGTTCATGTTATATGATTGAAGCCGCCGGAAAGCGTTTTACAATTGACTGTGGTATGTTTCAGGGTAATAAAAAGATTGAAGAAAGAAATTTTAATACACATCTTTATAATCCTGAAAATATAGATTTTATTCTTTTGACCCATGCACATATTGACCATTCAGGTTTATTGCCGAGAATTGGTTCACATGGGTTTAAGGGAAATATTTATTGTACAGAACCAACTGTCGATCTTGTATCATTAATGCTTGAAGACAGTGCTCATATTCAAGAAATGGAATTTGAGTGGAAAATGAAGCAAAAAAAGCGTAAGGGAAAGAAATCCGCCACCAATTTGGAAGTATTGTACACAATGGAAGAAGCACAGGCTGTTGTAAAACAATTAAGAGCCGTGGAATATGACAAAACTTTTGAACCTGCTCCCAATATTAAAGTAACCTATAGATATGTTGCACATATTTTGGGTGCAGCCTTTGTGGTAATTGAAGCAACCGAAAATGGTAAAACTTCTCGCTTAACATTTTCAGGTGATTTGGGTCGTCCGGGGGCTTTACTTTTAGATGATCCCGATGTTCCTGATGTGACAGATTATCTTTTTGTTGAATCAACCTATGGTGATAGAAATCATAAAAATGAAGATGCAACTTTAGAGGAATTGACCGAAGCCATTAATTATAGTTATTCCCAAAATGGAAAGGTAATTATTCCCACTTTTGCGGTGGAAAGGGCACAAGAAATTATTTATTCTTTATATTTATTGGATCAAAAAAATAAAATTCCAAAAGATATGCCCATTTTTCTGGATAGTCCTTTGGCAATTAAAGCAACTAAGATTTTTTATGAGCATGCTGATAGATTGGAAATGGAAACAGGCAAAAAACACCCTTTTAATGTGGAAAATAATCCATTAAATATTAAATTTACGCTTTCGACAGCCGAATCACAAGCTTTGAATGTAATGGAAGGGCCTGCAATTATCCTTTCAGCAAGTGGAATGTGTAATGCAGGACGGATAAAACATCATTTAAAGCATAATATTTGGAGGCCTGAAACCAGTTTGGTTTTTGTTGGTTATCAAGCTGTTGGAACCATAGGACGTAATATTGTTGAGGGAGCTAAAAATGTTAGGATTTTTAATGAAAGTCTAAATGTTGCTGCCAAAATTTTTACAATAGGCGGATTTTCTGCCCATGCAGGGCAAAGTCAGATAATGGATTGGATTAATGATATGGCCATGCAAAATCCACATATTGTCCTCATTCATGGCGAGCCAAGGGCACAAAATGTTTTGGCAAATTTGATAAGGGAAAAATATGGGATTGACCCTAGCATTCCTAAGATTTTAGATACATTAATCTTGGAAGAAGAAACATTTAAATATGTTGAAAGTATTCCTGAGCCAACAGAACCTAAGGCAACAGAACCTAAGCCAACTATTAATAATGATTTATTATTGCAAGATATTGAAGAACAATTAAATCAAATCAAATCCAGAATGTCTGAAGTTGAAAAAACCGTGGCAGAACAAACAAAAATGAATCAAAGATTATTAAAAATTCAAGAAAGATTGAAAGTTGTTTCCAGAAATTTATAATTTGAAAACAGTAATGATTTAATATGTTTTAAAAGGAAAGAAATGAAAATAATTGCAGGAGCTTTTAAAGGTCGCAGGTTGAAAACGATTAGTGGAGATGGTTATCGGCCTGCCATGAGTAAAGTAAGGGAATCTCTTTTTTCATTACTGGAATCTCGGGGGGTTGTATGGGCAGAGGTTAGGGTTTTGGATCTTTTTTCAGGCAGTGGATCTCTTGCTTTTGAAGCCATAAGCCGAGGTTGTCAACATGCTTTTTTTGTTGAACAAGACCCAAAGGCAATAGCTTGTATTTCCCAAAATGTTAATGAATTTGATATTTCTGCTAAATGCCATTTAATGAATGAAGATGTTTTAAAATTTGTAGGTAGACGATGTAATGAAAAATTTTCCATGATTTTTATTGATCCTCCCTATGCCAAGAATTTTTTATCACTGACGTTAAATAAATTATTAAAACATGATTGGCTAGAGGAAGATGCTTTTATTGTGGCAGAAGTTGAAAAACATTTAAAAGTAAATACAGAAGCTTATGATGGTCTTGAACTTGAGCTTGATCGGCAATATGGGCAAACAAGGATTATTGTATGGAAGAAGTTGTAAGTTCTGACGCCTTTGTTGAACCAAGAATTGCTGTTTATGCCGGAACGTTTGACCCTGTTCATAATGGGCATATCGGAATTGTTAATCGTGGTGTTGAAATTTTTGATAAAGTTATTGTGGGAGTTGCTAAAATTACCGGAAAAAATTCTCTTTTTTCTTTGGAGAAAAGAGTTGAGTTAATTAAGGAATACTTTGATAGTTCTCCAATTGCCGATAAAGTTATTGTTGAGCCTTTTTATGGTTTACTTGTTGAATTTGCAAAAGAAAAAAATGCCATTGCAATTATTAGGGGATTAAGAGCTATTTCAGATTTTGATTATGAGTTTCAAATGGCACTTATGAACAGAAAGTTAAACAATGAAGTCCAATCAATTTTTTTAATGCCTGATTTTAAATGGCTTTACGTCAGTTCAACGAATTTAAAAAGTGTGGCAAGTTTGGGGGGTGAAATCAGTGATTTAACTCCTCCCAATGTTTGTCGGGCATTGAATGAAGCCTATGGTATAGACTTTAATTGTTGTAAGCGTGAGAATAGTTAGGGAAAATAATGAAAAAGCTGATTTGTATCATGGGGCCGACGGGTGCAGGCAAAACCGGTATTTCCTTGGAGCTTGCCAAATATTATCCCATTACAGTAATTAATGCTGATTCCAGGCAAACCTATGCTGATTTTCCAATCATAAGTGCTCAGCCAAGTGCAGAAGAAAAATCTTTTTGTCCACATATGCTTTATGGTTATTTAAAAACTGAAGAGCAAAGTAGTGTTGGAGATTGGATGGTTTTGGCAAGGAAACAGATTGAATTTTGTCATCAAAACAATAAAATTCCTGTTTTGGTTGGCGGAACAGGATTTTATTTTAAATCTTTATTGGATGGCATTGCCAAAATACCTGATGTTCCCATGGATATACATGAAAAATATATTTATGAATTGGAACAGTTTGGCAGTAAATTCATGTATGAAAAATTATTAAAAGTTGATTTTGAATATGCTCAAAAAATTCATTTTAATGATAAACAGAGAATTGCCAGAGCCTTGGAAGTTTTTGAAGCAACCGAAAGGCCATTAAGTTCTTGGCATAAGGAAAATCCTAAACCCATAAATTATGATGTTTTACGAATTGGTATTGGAATTGAACTGAAAGACTTGACGCCAATATTATATAAGCGCACAGAAATAATGTTAAAAAACAATGCCTTGGCAGAGGCAAAGCAAGCCTTTGAGATAAATTCCGACTTGTCTGCACCGGGTTGGACAGGGATAGGTTGCCGAGAAATTATCAATTATTTACTTGGGAATTATGATTTAAATACTTGCATGGATTTATGGAATAAAAATACCAGAGCCTATGCCAAAAGGCAGTGGACATGGTTTAGAGCTGATCAGCGGATTACTTGGTTTAGTCCCTATGCTTTTAATTTAAAAATAGTAGAAGATTTTTTAGAAAATTTATAAAAAACTTCATGAAATTATAATATATAAAAAAAAATGATACTTGTTTTTATATGTTATATATACTATAATTTCAAATAGTTATTGTAATAAAAAATACTGTAACTATAATTTAATCAAATTAAAATTAAACTTTTTACTTGCTATTTTATTAAATATGTTTTTATATTTAGGCATAAATAGATTGGTTATTAAAATTTTAAAAAAATTGCACGGCTTAAATCGAGTCAAAATATATTTTGTTTTACATTTGAAATTTAAGATCAGTGTGTTCTCTGAGAAAATCCAAAATAGATTTTTTCAGTTTGGTTAGTCGGAGTAACTTTTAATTTGCAAAAAGCAAATTTAAGTAGAATTTTTTATTAACACTACAATTGCTTAGGAGAAGTTTTTATGAAAGGTTATGCTATGCTTGGTATTGGTAAAACAGGTTGGATTGAGAAAGATATGCCTAAATGTGGTCCAATGGATGCTATCTTAAAACCTTTAGCTCTTTCCCCTTGTACATCAGACGTACATACAGTTTGGGCAGGAGCCATTGGTGACAGAAAAGATATGATCTTGGGACATGAAATTGTTGGTGAAGTAGTAGAAGTTGGTAGTTTAGTAAAAGATTTTAAACCCGGCGACAAAGTTGTTGTTGCTGCTATTACACCTGACTGGGGTGCAGTTGAATCTCAAGACGGTTTCCCAAGCCACTCAGGCGGAATGCTTTCAGGCTGGAAATTTTCCAACTTTAAAGATGGTGTATTTGCAGAATACTGCCATGTAAATGAAGCCGATGCCAATATGGCTCACTTGATGGAAGGAATTGATCCTGTTGATGCTACAATGCTTTGTGATATGATGCCTACAGGTTTCTTGGCAGCTGAACTTGCTGAAGTATCCATTGGTGATAATGTTTGCGTAATCGGTATCGGACCTGTTGGTCTTTGTGCTGTGGGCGGAGCCGTATTAAGAGGCGCTGCCAGAGTTTTCGCAGTTGGTACACGTCCAAACTGTATATCTGTTGCAAAAAAATATGGTGCTACTGATATCATTAACTATAAACAAGGTAATATTGCCGAGCAAGTTCTTGAAGCAACCAATGGACGTGGTGTTGATAAAGTTTTAGTTGCCGGTGGTGATGTTGATACATTCATCGATGCAATTAAAATGCTAAAACCTGGTGGAATTATTGGTAACGTGAACTATCTTGGTGAAGGCGATTATGTAAAAATCCCCAGAGCCGAATGGGGATGCGGAATGAGCCATAAGCAAATCCGTTGCGGACTTATGCCCGGCGGACGTAATAAAATGGAAAAACTCATGCGTGTAATTCAAACAGGACGTTTTGATCCTTCACATTTGATTACACATAAATATGATAAATTTGAAGATCTTGAAACAGCTTTATTGCTCATGAAAGATAAAACACCTGATTTGATCAAACCTGTTATTAAATTATATTAATATCAAAATAAAAAGCCAATAAATTAAATTTATAAGGCCAATAGTAAAAGAGGATTTTCTTTTGAATTTCCTCTTTTTTTTATTAAAAATTTTTAAAATTATTGACTTGAAATTTATGCATACTATTGTTAATGTTTGCTCAGGAAAAAATTGAAATTAAGTAAATGCTGATTAAATCGTTATAAAAAAATTAATCAGCGTTCATAGTGTTCATAAATTAGGAGTTATTATGCGTAGTGATATTATGAAAAAAGGTCAAGAAAGGGCAGCCCATCGTTCTTTGCTTGCAGCCCTTGGATTAACCAGAAAAGAAATTGAGCGTCCATTAATTGGCGTTGTTAATGCTGCCAATGAAATTGTTCCCGGACATATTCATTTAAATAAAATAGCAGAGGCTGCCAAGGCAGGGGTAAGGGCAGCAGGCGGAACTCCCATAGAGTTTCCGGCCATTGCTGTTTGCGATGGCATAGCCATGAATCATGAAGGAATGAGATTTTCATTGCCTTCAAGGGAAAATATTGCAGATTCCATTGAAATTATGGCAATGGCTCATCCTTTTGATGGTCTTGTACTTATTCCAAATTGTGATAAGTGTGTTCCTGCCATGTTAATGGCTGCTTTAAGAATAAATATTCCTTCCATTTTAGTTAGTGGAGGACCAATGATGGCAGGGCCAAATGCAACCGATTTAAACAGTGTTTTTGAAGCTGTCGGTAAATATAAGGTTGGGGCAATCAGCGAAGAAGAACTTAATAAAATTGAAGAAAATTCTTGTCCCGGCTGTGGTTCCTGTTCAGGTATGTTCACAGCCAACTCTATGAACTGTCTTTCAGAGGCCATTGGTTTGGCCTTACCCGGCAATGGAACAATTCCGGCAATTTCAGCGGCCAGAATACGCCTAGCCAAAGAAGCAGGTGAGCAAATTTTAGAATTGGTCAATAAAAATATCTGTCCAAGGGATATTGTTACCGAAAAATCTGTACACAATGCTGTTGCGGTTGATATGGCTCTTGGCGGAAGTACCAACACAGTTTTACATTTACCTGCCATTTTTGCAGAAGCTAAACTTAGTTTGGATCTTGAATTATTTGATAAAGTTAGTCGCATAACTCCAAACCTTTGCAAGCTTTCTCCTGCCGGAAAACATCATATTGTTGAAGATTTATACAGAGCGGGTGGAGTGCAAGCCGTCATGGGAGAATTGCTTAAAAAAGATCTTGTGCATGGTGATGTTTTGACCGTAACAACAAACAGTCTGAAAGAAAATATTGAAAATGATCAAGTTTGCGTCCTAGATTATGAGGTAATTCGCTCTCTTGACAATCCCTATTCAGTTCAAGGCGGCTTGGCAATTTTAAGAGGAAATATTGCTCCAAATGGTGCTGTTATCAAACAAAGTGCCGTTGCTCCCGAAATGCATGTCAGAACAACAAAGGCCAAAGTTTTTGATCAAGCTGAGTTGGCAATGGAAGCAATTTTGGCAGGAAAAGTGCAAGCAGGGGACTGTGTGGTCATTCGTTATGAAGGTCCAAAGGGAGGCCCCGGCATGCGTGAAATGTTGGGACCAACTTCAGCCATTGCCGGAATGGGATTGGATAAAGATGTAATGCTGATTACTGATGGACGTTTTAGCGGTGCCACAAGAGGGGCGGCCATTGGACATATTTCCCCTGAAGCCGCAGAAGGTGGTATCATCGGACTTGTTCAAGATGGTGATGAAATTTACTTGGATATTCCACAACGTAAATTGGAACTCTTGGTTGATGATAAAGAACTTGAAAAACGTAAGGCAACATATAAGGCTCCTGAAAAGAAGATTAATTCTTCAATTTTAAGTCGCTATGCTAAACTCGTGACCTCAGCTTCCACAGGTGCTGTTTTTAATAGTTGATTTTTAAGGGTGCTATATTAATTCTATTTTATTGCAGACGAACTGCCTCTGCACGTCATTGCGAGGACGAAGCCCATAAGGGCTGAGGACGTGGCAATCTCCCCCTTATAGGCAGGGCTAACGCATCTAAATTGAAATAGTTTTTCAATTTTATAATATATTGA
>CAYJGE010000148.1:0-7415 GCA_964369835.1 uncultured Mailhella sp. | reverse complement strand
CACAAATCAATTTTAATAAAAATATTTTTTAATATAAGAATTGGAATGACGTGGAATCACGTGGAGCCTTTGCCCCCAAACCCCCAGCAAAGGAAGTGACTCCCTTTGAAAACCCCAATGATTTTTTCAAATTTTATTTGAAAAAATGACAAAAATAAGAAATTTTCACTAATCAATTGTGATAAAATATCTTTTAGAGCAGTTTCAATAAAAATTGAATCTGCTCTACCCCCATATAACTTTCAAAAAGCAATCATTTAACGAAGTGGCAAAGCCTCTTCTATTCTTGCTTTTTGCACTTCAATGTCGCTATGCTCCAATGAAGTGATTAGGGCATTTTAGGTCAACTCTTTTTCAAAAATGCCCTAATATAGAAATTGGAATGACGTGTCAGGCGTTGTGGAATGTTTCAAAAAACGTGATTTTCTCCCTCAAAAAATACAAAAGTGGATTGGCATAAATTTTATTTAACTTTTTTATCAAAACATTGCTTTTTTTTAAAAAATAAAATATAATTTTTTCAACAAAATAATTGTAATATTTTTGGAGGATATCATGCCATTAATCGGACCTAAGCAAATGTTTGAGCGTGCCTATAAGGAAGCCTATGCCATTGGTGCATTTAACGTAAACAATATGGAAATCATTCAAGGCATCATGCAAGCTGCTGCCGAAGAAAATTCACCTGTAATTTTACAAGTTTCAGCCGGTGCCAGAAAATATGCCGGACAAAACTACATCATGAAATTGGTTGAAGCTGCCCTTATTGAAAGAGATTTGCCTGTTGTTGTGCATTTAGACCATGGATCTGATTTTGAAATTTGTAAAAACTGCATTGATGGTGGCTTTACATCTGTTATGATAGATGGATCACATTTGTCTTTTGAAGAAAATATTGCCATAACCAAAAAAGTTGTTGACTATGCTCACGATAAAAATGTTTTTGTGGAAGCTGAACTGGGAAAATTGGCAGGGGTTGAAGAACATGTTTCAAATGAAGTAAGCGTCTACACAGACCCTGACCAAGCAGTTGAATTTGTTGAAAGAACAGGCTGTGACTCCTTGGCAATTGCCATAGGCACAAGCCATGGAGCCTATAAATTCAAAGGTGAGGCTTCACTTGATTTTGCACGTCTTGAAAAAATTTCCGAACTATTGCCAAATTATCCTCTTGTTTTACACGGAGCTTCCAGTGTGCCTCAAGAATTTGTTGAAATGGCAAATAAATATGGTGCAAAACTAGGATCTGCCAAGGGTGTTCCCGAAGATATGCTTCGCCAAGCTGCCAGATCCGGAGTATGTAAAATTAATATTGATTCTGACATTCGCCTTGCCATGACAGCCTATATTCGTCGTCAATTTGCTGAAACTCCTGAAGAATTTGATCCACGCTCCTATTTAAAACCTGCCAGAGAAGCTGTACGCCTTATGGTTCAACATAAAATTAAAAGTGTATTGGGCTCTTCAAATAAAATATAAAGAAAGTCCAGTTCAATCACACTTGTCAATCAATTTTGTATTTTTTGAGAGGAAAAACCACGTTTTTTTGAACCAATCCATAATGCTTAGTCTCACTTTGTTCGACATAAGCCGGGTTTTCCCCCACGTCAATCCGCTTGTGAAATTTACTTTCAAAAAAATCAATTATTTTTAAATCTATTTTTTTAAAAACGTTTATAAAACAATATGTTATAAAAATTTGTTTTTTAAGGAAAGGGGGAGTTTGAGGGGGAAAAACTCGTTTTTTTCAAAAAAACGTGGTTTTCCCCCTCAAAAAGCACAAAAACAGATTGACGTGGGTTTTCCCCCTTTCCTTAAAAAACATTTTCTTAAATAACAATATAACAATTTTGATTTATATGTTGTTTAATATCCAAAATCAAAAATAATGCCATAATTATGATTTTTAAAAACCAAAATGGCATGCTGAAAAAGAAACCAAACAATAATAAAACCTTATTTTTAAAAATAATTGAATTTTCAATCTTAATAAAATGAGCCAAACACTCATGATAATAAGGAGAAAAAAATGGCCGTTAAAAGAATTGCTATTAATGGATTTGGGCGAATAGGACGTTATCTAACCAGAATATTGGCAAATTCAACAGATATTGAAATTGCTGTAATTAACGCAAGAGGTGATAATGAATCCTTGGCACATTTATTAAAATATGATTCAACCCATAGACTTTGCCCTTTTTATGTTGAAGTAGTTGAAGATGGTATTGAATTAAACGGTAATTTTATCAGAATTACCAGAGATCCCATTGGTGAATGGAAATGGGAAGATCATGGAATTGACCTTGTTATTGAAACCACAGGCAAACTAAAAACAAAAGAAGCTAATTTAGCTCACATTGCTTGCGGTGCAAAAAAAGTAATTGTCAGTGCTCCGGCTTCAAAGGCAGACCTTACGGTTGTTATGGGTGTAAATGACAAAGAATATGACCCTGAAATTCATCATATTATTTCTGCGGCTTCTTGTACAACCAATTGTTTGGCACCGGCTGCCATGGTTTTGGATAAAGCCTTTGGCGTTGAACGGGGACTTATGACCACAATTCACTCCTATACCATGAGCCAAAGAATTCTTGATGGAACCCATAAGGATTTAAGAAGAGCCAGAGCTTGTGCCGTTTCCATGATTCCAACCTCAACAGGTGCCGCAAAAGCCTTGGGTCTTGTTTATCCAAAACTTAAAGGTAAGGTTGACGGTATGGCAATCAGAGTTCCTACTCCAAATGTCAGTTTAGTTGATTTTTCTTGTACTTTGGAAAAGAAAACCACTGCCAAAGAAATTAATGAAGTATTTAGATTGGCTGCCGAAGGTGATTTGCGTAATTATTTTGGTTATACCGAAGAACCATTGGTTTCGGTTGATTTTCATGGAATTAGCAAAGGTGGGATTTTAGATTCTAAACTAACTTCTGTGATTGATAATAATTTTGCCAAAATAATTGTTTGGTATGATAATGAAACAAGCTTTACTCATCAATTAACCAGAGTGATTCGTATGGTGGCTAACAGCATGGATTAATAAAATTTAAAAATTTAAATTCTCAACTCTTTATAATATAAATACATTGTTTTAAATTAAAGGTGAAGTTTGAGGGAGAAAAATTTATTTAAGGAAAAGTTAATTAACCGATTTTACCTTAAATAAGCTTTTCTCCCTCTAAGGTTTTTTATGAATAATGAAAATATCAGTATCAAAAACAGAAGTTTGCTCAATATTACACTTTGGGTAGGTTCCTTTATTTCCCCCTTTCTTTTTACGGGATTAAATAATATTTTACCCACAATTGCTCTGCAATTTAATGCTTCAGCCATCAGTATTTCCTTGGTTGTTTTGCTTTTTGCCTTTTCCCAATGTTTATTTGGCACAATTGGCGGCAGAATGGCGGATTTATTTGGTTTAAAAATAATGATGGAAATTGGTTTTTTCATTTGTGCCGTAACTTTACTTGGTATATTTTTTTCCGAAAGCTTTTTCATCATTGCAGTTTTTCGACTAATCCAAGGAGGAGGAACAGCCCTTTTGCTTTGCTGTTCTGCCGCCATTGCCATTAAAATAAATCCCATTGAAAAAAGAGGAGCTGTCCTTGGAATGCTGATGGCAGCATCTTATTTGGGCATTTCCTTGGGGCCCATTATTGCAGGGGCGTTAACCACATATTTGGGCTGGCGATTATTCTTTTTAATCATTTTTATCCTAAGTATTACTTTTGCCATTATTTTCAAATTTGTAATCAATGAAAAATGGCATAATGCAGAAAATGAAAAATTTGATGCAAAAGGGGCAGTTTTATTTGGTTTATCTCTTGGCTGTATTTCCCTTGGCGCAGGTCTTTTCAGTCTCTGTTTTCAAGTTGTTTTTTTAATTCCACTTGGCTTTATTTTCCTCTATTTTTTTATAAAAGAACAAAAAGCTGCCAAGTTTCCCATCATAAACATGACAATGTTTAAACATAAAAATTTTAGCCTTGGCATTGTGGCCATGATTATTAACTTTGCCTCCACAAGTTCGATTATTTACTTTGTGTCCATGTATTTTCAACAAGTCAGAGGTTTATCAGCCTTTGTTACAGGGGCATTTTTTCTTTGTAACAGCATACCTCAATTTATTATGGCTCCCATTGCCGGTAGAATTTCCGATAAAGTTCACCCTGAATTTATTTTAATTATAGGACTTGTATTAACAGGCTTTTGTTTGGCAAATGTGGCTTTTTTTGATATGGAAACCAATTTAATCTATATAGGATTTATTCTTTTTACCATAGGAATTGCAGTTTCAACCTTTTCTGCACCCTGCGCAGTTTCAATACTAAGAGGAGTTGATGACAAATATATTGGAGTTGCAACTGGCTTGTCTGCAACTTCCAGGGTCACAGGTTTGCTTTCTGCCCAAATTATCATTTCCTTTATTATTACTTATTTTCTTGGTAACCTTTCGGTTACAAATGAGACATCACCCCTTTTTCTAAAATCCATGCAAACCTCTTTGCTGACATTTTTTGTCTTTAATATTATCTGTATAGTACTTTATGCCTTTTACTCTCTGCAAATTTACAAGGAAGATCACCCAAGCACCAAATAGTCATGCATAAAAAAATAATATTCTGTAACAAAGGTTATTTTATAAAAATATTTCTTTATTAACAATGCCTTATTTTATTTATCCATATGGACTGTTTGATTTAAAAATAAACTTTTTTGCACATATTATAAATTATTTTTTTTAACTTTTTAAAACCATTGTTTATTTCTTGTTTATTTTAATAATTAATGATATGAAATTTTTATAAATTTTTAATATAGGAAATTTAATGAGTGAAGAGTTTTTACGCATTACTCCCTTAGGAGGACTTGGAGAAATTGGCTTAAATTGCCAAAAATGGGAAACCCAAATGGGGTTTTTTCTTGTGGATTGTGGCCTGATGTTCCCTGATGACAACCACTTGGGTGTTGATGCTGTTATTCCACGTTTTAGTGCATTGGCTACAGAGCAAGACAATATTCTTGGAGTAATTTTAACTCATGGACATGAAGATCATATTGGATCAATACCTTGGCTTTTGCATGTAATACGAAAAGTTAAAATTTATGGTTCAGCCTTTACTCTTGGCCTTGTTGAACACAAACTTACTGAGCATAATCTGTTGGACAGGGCGGAACTTATTGTTTTAGAACCCCACGATCATATTGAAATAGGTGGAATAAATATTCAAGTTATTCCTGTTTGCCATTCAATACCGGGCGGATATGCTTTATTTATGCAAAGCCCCATTGGAAAAATTATCCATACGGGAGATTTTAAACTTGACCGTGATTCTGATGACTACCCCCTCATGTCATCATGTTCCTTACTCCATGATTTGCGTGAATTTTGCCAAGATGATATTAGATTATTACTTTCAGACTCAACAAATGTAGAAAGTAAAGGACATTCCGCTTCAGAAAGAGAAGTAAACAATACTTTTGAAGAAATTTTTAATAAAATAGACGGCAGAATTGTAATTGCACTTTTTGCAAGCCATATTCAACGCATCTATAATGTATTGGAACTTGCTAAAAAATATAATAAAACTGTTATCGTAAGCGGAAGAAGTCTGGCAACCAACATTAGCATTGCCGAAAGGCTGGGAATGTTTAAAGCCACAAATGTTTGCTATGAAGCCGATTATTTGTCTGATGTAAACAGGAAAAATACTATTGTTTTGGCAACAGGAACCCAAGGAGAAGCCCTTTCTGCCCTAACCAGAATTGCACATGGAGACCATAAAAAACTTGCTTTGCAACAAGATGATACAGTAATCATGTCATCAAGGGTAATTCCGGGAAATGCAAAAGCCGTTTCAAAAGTTATCAATCAAATGTATAAGCAAGGGGCAACGGTTTTTCATGATAAAAGGCATACAATCCATGCCACAGGTCATGCTTGCCATGAAGAACTTATGACTGTTTTAAACATTGTAAAACCTAAGACATTTATCCCCATTCATGGTGAATACAGACATTTATCCTTACATGCCAAACTGGCCAAAGAATGTGGAGTACAAGATATTCAGGTTTTAGAAAATGGACAACCCATTTGTTTTTATAAGGACAAGCACACACTTGAAGAAAAAGTCGCTGTTGATTGTGTTCTTGTGGATGGCAAGGGCGTTGGAGATGTCGGAAGAATTTTATTAAAGGAAAGAAGAATTCTTTCTACAGAAGGTATTGTAATTGTATCATTAATTATTGATGAAGAAACAAAATCAATCTTGAAAGGACCGTTTATTTCTTCAAAAGGCTTTGTTTTTACCCAGCAATACAATCATTTTTTACAAGAAGCCCAATGTATAATTTTTGAACAATTTGAACTTTGTGAAAGAAATGATTGGAGCAAACTTGAAGAAAATATCAGATTAAATTTAAGACGTTTTTTTCGTAGTGTGCTTGGCAGAGATCCTATCATTGAAAGTATGATAACCTTTGTAAAACAAGCAGATTTTCAAAAACCAGTTGAACAAATTTAACACTAAAATGCTTTAGAATAAAATATAGCAATTTGACTTTTTATTGAGCACTAAATATAGTAATTTAATTCTATGTTGGCTCTTTGAAATTGCTACGTCGACTACACCGATAGTCGACCGCCACTGAGGTGTAAGTGCAATCTATTTGCACGTTAAACACCGAAGTGAAGCGTGCCTTTCAAGTTTGGTTTTTTGATGATATAATCAACGAAAAATCAAACTACTATAATTAAGATCGCCCGGGAGAATATTATGAATTTAGAAAATGAACCAGATCAATATGGAACATCAATTCATTTAACAGACGATGACGACAGTGATATATTACAACTTGTCACTTTCTGCCTTGATGAAGAAGAATTTGGAGTTGATATTTTAATTGTTAGCGAAATTATTCGTTTAGTTCAAATAACCCATGTACCTCACGCTCCTGAGTTTATTTTAGGTGTAATTAACCTTAGGGGAAGAGTTTTACCGGTAATGGGGCTAAGAAGACGATTTGGAATGCCTGAAATTGAATACACAGAAAAAACCAGAATCATTGTAACAATTTGGGACAATCAACTAATTGGCTTTCTAGTTGATTCAGTGGAAGAAGTGCTTAGAATACCACATAGCACTATTGTTCCACCTCCACCAATCTTTTCCGGTATTGGCTCTGAATTTATAGAAGGTATCGGAAAACTTGATGAAAGACTACTAATTCTGCTAAATATGGAAACATTAATGGCTGATGCCCAAATAGAAGTTGTATAAATCATATACGCACATAATTCAGGATTAAGGGGGAAACTCACCCATTTTATTACAATTTGGGGCTTTGCCCCACGTGATTCCGAATTGAGGGGGAAAACCACGTTTTTTTGAACTAATCCATGACGCTTAGTCTCACTT
>CAYJGE010000147.1:0-7466 GCA_964369835.1 uncultured Mailhella sp. | reverse complement strand
CGTCATGGATTAGTTCAAAAAAATGGGGTTTCCCCCCTCAATCCGGAATCACGTGTATTAAGATGTTTTAGCCATAAAAAGGGTAAATATAAACGAAGTAATTCCATAGCCATTATGAAGTTCGCTCATTGCCTTTATGGTTCCTCCATGTTTTTCAATAATATGTTTACAAATTGCAAGTCCAAGCCCTGTTGATCCATGCCCATTATTGCCGTTTACTGTTGCTCTATCTTTTTCGACTCTGTAAAATCTTTCAAAAATTCTATCAATATGTTCGGAGGAAATGTAGACGCCTTTGTTTTCAACTGTAAATACACAATAATTTGCTTGAACAGTTGCTGAAATGCTAATTTCACTATCGGGCAAAGCATATCGACAAGCATTTTCCAAAAGATTACGAAATACTCTTTCCAAATAAACTTTTTCAGCCAAAACCATGATATTTGAATCAATATCAATTTTAAAACTCAAGTTATTTTGTGAAATTAATTTATTACAAAAAACTATGGCAGTATTTAAAGCTTCAAGAGGTGAAACTTGGCTTAACATAAAGTTTTCATTATTATTTTCAATTCTGGCCAAGGATAATAGATCTTCAATCATGGTGTTTAAGTAACTACCATGTTTATGAATTATTTGGGCAAATCGTCTGCTTTCGGCAGGGAGTTCAGACATATTTTCAATGGTTTCGGCATAACCTTGAATGGCGGTGAGGGGAGTTCTGAGTTCATGTGAAACATTGGCAACAAAGTCTTTACGAACGGTTTCAAGGCGAACAAGGTCGGTTATTTCATGTAAAACAATAACAAGCCCCATGCTTTCGCTTGGATTTTCGGGTTTTGCCAAGGACATGGCAAAATGTCTGCCGGCAAAAAGTTCAACTTCCAAATAGCATACACCGTCACAAGGTTCGTCATTATTTTTAAAATCATTTAATTGTAGCATTGTATCAACTGTATTTTGAAGCATGGGGGAAGCAATACATTCAATGACAGGAATTTTTTGTTCAGATGGAATGGCATCATTATCAGTCATAAATGGGCATAAAGTTCTGAGGGCTTTGTTGGTATGGCGTACAAAACCTTGGCTATCTAAAAGTAAAATAGCATCTTTCATGGTATCAAAAATAACTTCCAGCTGTAAGGATTGTAATTTTCCGATTTCGAGTTGTCTTTCTATATTTTCGGCCATTCTGTTTACAGCATTGGCCAAAACAGAAAATTCCTGCCATGGAACATGGTGTAAGCGACTTTTAAATTTACCTAGGGAAATGCTTTCCACAACATTTAGCATTTTTTCAAGTTGATTTTTTATGATATAAGAAAACCAAACAGCAAGTAAAATTGAAATGATTAACCCAATAAAACATATTGTAATTATTGAATTATTTATATTTGATTTTTCTGTGATATATTTGGTGTAGGGAAGTGCCAAGCGTAAAACATAGCCATTTTCAAAAAGTTCGGCAACATAGATAAAATCAATACTTAAAGTATTGCTATGTCGTATGGAAATACCTTTTTGATTTTTTTGAGCTTGCTTTATTTCAATTCTGTCCGAATGATTATCCATGTTTTTTGTATCTTCGGCATTAAGTCCTGTATCATAAATAACTTTTCCCTTTGAATTAATTAATGATAACCTCAAACTTTGCTTGGTCAAAATATTATCAAAATTTTGATAACTGCTTTCTTGGATAGGATCTTCTGAATTAAAATCGAAATAAAGTGAAATTAGTTGTAATTTTTCAAAAGCATAATCTTCTGTGGTTTGTAATAATCTTTTTTCTAAATTCCCTGAGAAATAATAGGCAGGAATTGCTATTGCTGTGGCTATAACAGCAAATAAGCTTAAAAAAAATCTTAAAAAAAATGACATTTTACCCATTTTATTTTCCTAGTATATTAAATTTGCAAGTAGTTTTATTGTTTAACTGGTTTATATATTAAATAAAATATATTTATTTCACTCTATATCCAAGTCCTCGAACGGTTTCGATAATATCTTCTTCATCTCCAAGTTTTTGCCTAAGTCGTCTGACATGGGTATCAACTGTACGATTATAGCCCTCAAATTGATAACCCCAAACAGATTCCAAAAGTTGTTCTCTGGTTCTGACTATTCCACCATGCCTAATAAGGTCTTCAAGCAGTCTAAATTCAGTTAATGTAGCAATAACTTCTTCTCCATTCACCAAGATCTTATGGGTGGTAATATCAATAATAATATTTCCTCGTTCAAGAACATTCTCATTTTCAGGTTTTTCTTGTTTTTGTACAAAATTGTTATGGCGTAAAACATTTTTAATTCTTAATAATAATTCTCGAATACTAAAGGGTTTTACAACATAGTCTTCTGCACCAAGCTCCAGCCCCACAACTCTATCCATTTCTTCACCTTTGGCTGTTAAAAATATGGTAGGAATATTTTTTGAACGGTTAAATTCCTTAAAAGTTGATAAACCGTCAAGTTCAGGCATCATTACATCCAATAAAATTAAATCAGGAATTTTTTGTTTGATTTTTTCAAGACAAATTTTTCCGTTTTCTGCTTCATCGGTATCATAGCCTTCTCTTTTAAGGTTAAATGTAATTAATTCTCTGATATCAATATCATCTTCAACAACCAATATATATTGTTTATTCATAAATATTTCCAATAGAAAGATTAGGGTGTGTTTCTTAATTTTTGTATTGTTTTCTATAACTTGTTCTTGCTTCGCAAAATTAAGTTGGGTTTTCTATTACTTGTTTTTGCTTAGCAAAATTAAATTGGGTTTTCTATTACTTGTTTTTGCTTAGCAAAATCAAGTGGGGGTTTTCTATTGTCATAAAATATAGGGGTAAACCGGTCAGACTTCCAACATCTGCGTCAGGCTGTAAATTTTATCGGTCATGTACGTAAGTACACTCCCTCAAAAATTTTTCGCCTTCCTTGCTCTTGAAAGCCTGCCTTATTTCACCCGCTATTTTATGACACTACCTCGCTTTTTGCTTGTCAAAACGAATAGTTATTAAATCGCTTATGCACTCTGTAAGGAGAAGCAAAAAGCGATTTAATGGAACGTGAACCCCCGTCATATTGCCTACGCTTCGCTTAGCAATATGACACCCCCTTATAGTGCTTACGCAAGCGAGCACAAGAATGTAAAAAATTCAAATTTTTATTATAACATTAAATAATTTAGAAACACACCCTAAAATATAAGATATAAGTCAAAATTTGTAATGGCTGAAATTAGCGTGACAATGTGTCAAAATAAAGAATTTAGTATGACAATTTTGTTACAAAAAATCAATTTTTTTTGAATAAAATATAAAAATAGATCGTAACAAAACTTTTCATCTTCTGACATATTTTTGTAACAATGGCTAAGCATATTGCACTCACGAGATGAACAAATCTCTTTTGTCTGAGGGAATAATCTAACTAACCGTTAGATTTAATCAAGTATTTGGTATTGAATATAACTTTAAAAAATAAAAAGGTAATCACATGAGAATTTCAAAAATTCTTTCAACTTTGGCTATAGCTCTTACAATGGTTTTTGGTTCACAAGCAAATGCTGCTGAACAAATTATCGTAAATGGTTCAACAACTGTTCTTCCTGTTATGCAAAAAGCTGCTGAAACCTATATGGCAGCAAATCCTGAAATTGAAATATCCATTTCAGGCGGCGGTTCAGGTAATGGAATTAAAGCTCTTATTGACGGTCTTTGTAATATAGCCATGTCATCTCGTGATATCAAAGAAAAAGAAATAAATCTTGCCAAGAAAAATAATGTTGATCCACAACGTATCCCTGTGGCAATTGATGCTCTTATTCCTGTTGTTCACCCTTCAAATCCAATCAATAATTTGACAATGGAACAACTTCAAGCAATTTATATGGGTAAAGTAGAAAACTGGAAAGAACTTGGCGGAAATGATGCTCCTATTGTAGTGTTTTCTCGCGATACTTCCTCTGGTACATATGAAACATGGTCAGAAAAAGTATTGAAAAAAGAAAGAGTTATGCCTGCCGCTCTTTTACAAGCTTCCAATGGTGCCATAGTTCAATCTGTGGCCTCAAATCCAAATGGTATTGGTTATATAGGATTTGGTTATCTTACCGATTCCTTAAAAGCTCTTGATGTAAATGGTATAAAAGCAAGTCAAAACACAGCATTAGATGGTAGCTGGAGTATTGCCCGTGAACTTTATGTGTTTACAGACAAAGAAACCTCAGAAGCAATTAATGACTTTATTGCTTATCTTATAGATCCTGAAAAAGGTCAAAAAGCAGTTGAAGAAATTGGATTTATTAAACTTCAATCTAAATAATTCATAGATAAAAGTTCTGTTCTTGGAACAGAACTTTTATCTTTTAACTTATAGAACTGCATAATGGAAATTTTATAATGCTAAATTCACGTCTGAAAGAAAAACTAATGGGACGCTTTCTTGCCATAATTGCCGCAACCAGCTTCTTGGCTCTTGGTGGAATTATGTTTTTTTTGTTTTATGAAGGCTTACCGATTTTTAAAGTTTATCCAATTTGGGATTTTATAACAGGACTTTATTGGTATCCTACAGAAGAACCTCCAACTCTTGGGATTTTACCATTAATTGTAGGCTCTTTATCTGTTACTTTTCTATCTTCTTTAATTGCCATTCCCCTCGGAGTTTTAACAGCCATTTATTTGGCTGAACTTGCCAGTTTTAATGTTAGGCGTGTAATTAAACCTATTTTAGAACTTTTAGCAGCCCTACCTTCTGTTGTAATAGGTTTTTTTGGTATGGTTATTGTAGCACCTTTTTTACAGCAAACATTTGGAATTGCAACAGGTTTAAATTTATTTAATGCCTCTCTGATGTTGGCTTTTATGAGTGTTCCAACCATAGCTTCCATTGCGGAAGACGCTCTTTTTTCTGTTCCTCATTCCTTAAGGGAAGCTTCACTGGCTCTGGGTGCAACTCATTTGGAAACAGTAACAAAAGTAATTGTTCCTGCCGGAATGTCAGGTATTGGAACAGCTTGTATTTTGGGAATGTCAAGAAGTATAGGAGAAACAATGGTTGTACTTATGGTGGCAGGTGGAGCTCCCATTATTCCGACATCAATATTTGATCCTGTTCGCCCAATGCCATCGTCCATTGCAGCGGAAATGGCAGAAGCACCATATCGGGGTGAACATTATTATGCCCTATTTGCCATTGGTATTTTATTATTTTTATTTACATTTATCTTTAACCTCATTGCGTATTATATAACAGAAAAACATAAGCAAATAGGTTCATCAGATTTGTAGATTGAAAATAAATGATTATCGGTATTTTTAATCAAAATTTTATTTTACAAAATATAATAGATGGAATTTTCATATGAACTCATTAAATAGAAGGCGTAAAATTAAACAAGCAATTGTTTTTTCAATATTTAGATGTGCAGCATTAATTAATTTGGTTGCTTTATTTGGAATTATAGGATTTTTGATTTACAATGGTTTAGAAGGACTGTCATGGGAGTTCATAACAGAAAAACCAAGATCAATGATGACAGAAGGGGGGATTTTACCCTGTATCTTAGGAACTCTCATTTTAGCTTTTGGTTCGCTTTTAATTTCATTTCCCCTTGGAGTTGCCAGTGCCATTTATTTAAATGAATATGCAGGTAATAGCAGATTTGCCAAATATATAAGAATTGGGGTTAATAATCTTTCAGGTGTTCCGTCAGTTGTATTTGGTCTGTTTGGTTTGGCATTTTTTGTAACGGCTCTTGGGCTTGGAGTTAGTATATTATCAGGTATTTTAACCCTTGGAATTTTAACTTTACCAATAATAATAGGTACAAGCGAAGAGGCTCTAAAAACTGTTCCCGATTCATGGAGGCAAGCTTCTCTTGCACTTGGAGCAGGAAAATGGCAGGGCATAGTCAGAGTTGTCCTACCGGCAGCTTTTCCGGGCATGCTTACAGGTGCAATCTTGGCAATAGCCAGAGCAGCAGGGGAAACTGCTGCCATAATGTTTACAGCCGCAGTATTTTTTACACCAAAAGATACAACTTCCATATTTGATGCTGTTATGGCCTTGCCTTATCATATGTATGTTTTGGCAACAGCAGGAGTGAATATTGAACAAACAAAGCCACTTCAATATGCTACAGCCTTGGTTTTAATCTTACTTGTACTTAGCATGAATATTGTGGCAATTATAATTCGGGATAAAATGCAAAGAAAAGCAAAAAGATAGAATTGCAGAATATATAATATAAAAAAGCCAAAATTATTTTGGCTTTTTTTATTTCAAAACTAGATGTAACAATTTAAATTTTAAAAATTTTATTTAGAATAATATGATTATGCGAGAATATGAGGTTTATACTATTTTTCATTTAAAAATTGTTCACGTATCTTTTGTATAAGTTCCGGGCAATATTTCTCTATATGAAAAATGTCTTCAACAGGAACGGTGTCAGAAATATTATTAATGGAATCTTTACTGATGTTACGATTTGCCAAGGACACGGAATTGTCAATTTTGAACTGCAGATCGTTACGGATGACGGACATGTGGTGCATGTTACATGAGGTGAAAAAATATATTTTATTGCAAAATGGAAGACGTGCCATGGTTCTTGTAGGGTCAACACGGCAAACAGCTGATTGTAATGATGCGCTTAAAAAACAAAAAAAACTAACTTTACTAAAAAAAGGTATACAATAACTTGGAGATATACTTCGCATGGTCGGAAGTACTCCATAAGAGACAATAGGGCAATAGCTGTGAGTAATGCGTTTTCTGATTATTTCTTCTTGTGTTTTTTTAACATGTTCGGCAATAAAAAATTCGTCACAATCAAGGCTCATAAAATAATCGCATTTGGCTTTTTTTGCATATTTTAAACCTAAATTACGTTTTTTTCTTTCCATACGCGTAGGTTGCATTTTAAAATCAGGTTCAAAAAAAATGATTTCATCAACCAAACCTTTTGATTGTAAATCTTTTAACATGGGTAAAAGTGGTGTGGTTCTTTTTGTACCAAACCAAGAAATATCTTGATAGACAACATTTACATAATCAACGCAGGATCGAATGGAAGAGATGGAAGCCTCCAAAAGCTCTTCTCCGTCAAATACGGAATAAGAAACTCCCCACTTTTTTTGAGAAACTTCTTTTTTTAGAGCATCGGAATTATTTAAATCTGTAAACCATTTTTTTCTGAGTGCATGCCTTTTAGCTGTATCGAAATAAAAAGCAAGGCGAATTTGGAAAAAAATTTTTTTTATATGACGTAACATAGTTATGTAATCCTTAATAGCTAAATGGTCGTTTTGTGTATTACAATGTATGGCTTTGGGTGTCAAGTTATAATGTGGGGAGTGTCTGGGCCACGCAGACGTTATTCCAATTTGGAGGCTTTGCCCCCAAGCCCCCAGCAAAGCAGGGGCAACGCATCTAATTTTTCTTGAGGGGGAAAACCACGT
>CAYJGE010000146.1:0-7544 GCA_964369835.1 uncultured Mailhella sp. | reverse complement strand
AGCCGTCAGGCGTCGTGGAATGTTTCAAAAAAACGTGGTTTTCCCCCTCAAAAAATACAAAAACGGATTGACGTGGCCGAACAGTAGAGGGGATTCATTTTTCAATAAAATTAGCGAAACATTAATTTTTTCCTTAATTTTATGCATATATCTCAATTAATTGATGATCTACACATTTATCATCTGTAAGGTATGTATCATTTCGTGCAATCATAACAGATTCAAGAGTTTTGGTAAGCGATACTATTCCTTCTTTAAAGTTATTTTTACAATCGTTATAGGTGGCGGATGATATATTATTCCATCCATTAAAATTATGGTTTATTTCAGCTTTTTGTATTCCGTGAGCAAAATCAGCAATACATATATTTGTTCTTTTTATATCATCATCAGGAAGTCCAATCATCGCACTTGCACCTACAAATGTTATGGGAAGAGCTTTGTGAGCTTTGATTATTCCTATTAATTGCTTATGAAGTTGTTCGCGTTGATCAGGTGTAATATTTTCAAACTTTTTATTTAAAATAGTTTCAGACCGTATACCACCTACCACTCTTGATATAGATTTTCCAAAACCTGATGTTTGTGGAATATATTCATAACCTCGGTTATTAGTATTTTTAAAAAATGGAAGTATTTTTGTTGCAAAACGTTTTACAACATGCCAACTAAATAATCCACGTCCTTCCGGATTATTATGTGCCAAGAGCTCACTTCTTTTTACTATTTTTGCACCAATTTTCACATCTTTGGCAACATCTGATATTTTAGTATTATTTTCATCATAGTTTACGTTTTTGATGGCAACAGCCTGATTATTCTCGGTAGTTGCAAGTGGAATGGGAAAGGATTTTAAAATGTCCTCTCGGTTAGTAAATATTTCTTGCAATTGACTGTCATTATATCTTGAAGTAATTTCCGAAGATGTTGTAATAAGGTTTTTTGCCACATCAAAAGGACCTTGATGTTTTAAAAAATTGCCTAATCCTGCAAAAAATTTATAGGTTTCAGCTTCCGGGCCTTCAAGATTTTTTTTGATTACATAGGGAGTATCTTTAACAATAATAACATTACCTTGACCACCTCCTGCAAATATAAGATTGTTATTGTATTTTGCTTCTAATTCTTTTCTTGTTGCATTTGGAAAATCTCTTACAAGTTTCATGGCAAATTCTGCTTTTGCTTTATCATCTTCTGTTGGAAAATCCGGTAAACTTCCATTCTTATTTATACTTTCCGGATCTACGGTAAAACTTAGATTATTATTATTATTATTATTTTGCACTTGCTGAGCTACCTGAGCATTTTGGATCTGTGTGTTTTGTGCTTGTGGTCTGACCTGCTGTGAATTTACTTGTGTCTGATTATTTGTAGTTTGGTTTTGTTGTGACCTGACTGACCGGTGTGGATTTCTCGGTAACTGATTTTGAGCACTTCTGGTATGGTTTTCTATTTCCTGTGTAAAATTATGAATATAACGTTGAACTGAATTGTTGTTTTGTATACGTGAACTTTGACTAAATTGTCGGTTTTCAGAGGTTTGCCTAATATTTACACCTCTGTTTTCGTTATGGGAAATATTTGTTGTATGTGAATTCAGATTTTCTGTAATTTGAGAGTGTTGTGTAGGTATAAAATTATTTATTGAAGACATATTATTACTCCTTAAACTAATACCTTTACCATTTTGTAAAGGATTTTATAAAAAATCTCTGATATAGTATTTAAGTTGTCATCATTAGAGCAGTTTCAATAAAAATTGAGAACTCTACCCTATAAAACTTTCAAAAAGCAATCATTTAACGAAGTGGCAAAGCCGCTTCTATTCTTGCTTTTTGCACTTCAATGTCGCCATGCTCCAATGAAGTGTTTAGGGCATTTCAGGACAATTTTTTTTCCAAAAATGTTCTAATATCAACTTTTTAAAAGCACACTTGCTCCGATTACTTGTGCAATAAAATTGTTACTTATGCCCAAATTATCAAGTAATTCCTTAGATTTTTAACATATTCATTTCAAGATGTTCATAAGATAAATTTTTTTCATCATCATCCGGAGGAATGTTTAAATTTTCATCATCAAATCTTGAGCTCAAATCCTCTGCATCAAGAATAAATTGTTCCATTTGTTGATTAAATTCATCTTGAGTTGTATTTTTTAGTTGAAAAAATTTCATAAAAATAAGTTTGTCAGCATGGTCACCCTCAAGGGTAACTATACCCCTGTTCTGTGGATTTAAAGCACCGTTTACCAAAAGAGAAGCCACAAGGACTTGATATTCTGTATCTTGGTTAATAAGATTTTTCAAAAGAATGCAGGCATGAATATTTTCACCATTAATATCTGTTTCAATACTTATTGGTAAAAGTGTTTGTTCAGTTTCAAAAAAAACAAAACCATTTTCATCAAACTCTAATCTACTAATACCCTTAGCTAAACCAAAACTATTTAAGTATTCTTTACTTTTCATAATAGAAAACTCCTTATTTATGATTCATTTTATTATTGCATTAATTGTGCCAAATTTAAGTTTTTTGCTAATTATATGAATTATAAAATTTATTTTTATTATATTTTTTTCATTAAATAAATATATGTATTTAGTGAGAATAAATTTGGCAGTAAAATATATTAATGCTCGACTAATTTTTTGCATCAAGTCTCTATAGCACGCCATTCCGGTTTTAAAAAACTATAATTATGGCATAGTTTTTGATTTTAGATATTAAGTAAAATATTAATAAATCAAAATAGTTATATTATTATTTAATAAAATGTTTTTTAAGGAAAGGGGGAAGCGATTGCTTACGTTTGAGGGGGAAAAACTCGCCCAGCCGCAGGCGTTTTTGGTTGGTTCAAAAAAACGTGGTTTTCCCCCTCAATCCGCAATCAAGTGGTCTATTACCAAGTTTCGCCAAGCTGAAGAAGTCTATCTTGTGCGGGTTTATTATCTTGCTTTGCAGCTTTTTTGTACCATTCTATTGCTTTTTCAGTGTTTTTTATCACACCTATACCATATTCATAGGCTTTACCAAGAATATGCTGACCCAGTGCATTTCCTTGTTCAGCTGATTTTTCATATAGCTCAAAAGCCTTATCATGATCTTGTTCTGTGCCATAGCCATTAGAATACATAGAACCCAGAAAAAATTGTCCGAAAGCGTTTCCTTGCTCTGCTGATTTTAGATACAATTCAAAGGCTTTTTGGTCATTTTGTTCTACGCCATAGCCATTAAGGTACAGATAAGCAAGATTAATTTGCCCTTTTTCATTTCCTTTTTCTGCTAATTTTAGATACCATTCAAAAGATTTTTTATAGTCTTGTTCTACGCCAAGACCGGTTACATAGCTATATCCCACAAGAGCTTGCCCTATTTCGTTGCCTTGCTCTGCACTTTTCAAAGCCCATTCAAAAGATTTTGTTAAATTTTTTTCTACTCCTTGCCCTTCATAATATGCATTTGCAAGAGCATTTTGTGCATTTACATTTCCTAATTCTGCCGACTGCATAAATAAATCAAAAGCCTCTTTATATTTTTTCTCTTCATTTAATACCATACCCTGCTCATACAATTCTTGCCCTTTGTCGGCAAAAGCATATTGCACATCGCTAAAAATAAAAAGGATGGCACAAAAGATAAACATAAATGATAATTTTTTCATAAATTCCTCGATTGGTTAGATGGTTACTATAAAAAAGAGTAATTTAACACAATATATCCTAATTGGGCTTATTATAAACCATTTAAAATGCTTAGGCAATCTTTGGAACGTCCTTCGGAAAATTATTTAAAAATATTTAAGGAAGCACTGATTAATTTTGTAAACGGAATTAGGGCATTTTTGGAAAAGAATTGTCCTAAAATGCCCTAATCACTTCATTGGAGCATGGCGACATTGAAGTGCAAAAAGCAAGAATAGAAGTGGCTTTGCCACTTCGTTAAATGATTGCTTTTTGAAAGTTATATGGGGTAGAGCAGTTTCAATCTTTATTGAAACTGCTCTAATCAAAAAAACTGAGTATTGAAACAAGCTGAGGAAATGCTGAAAAAATAAATTATCGGAAAAAATCAAATTAAATCTTTTATATTTTTTGTATGAAATATGTTTTTTAAGGAAAGGGGAAAGCCGTTACGTTTGAGGGGGAAAAAACTCGCCCAGCCGCAGGCGTTTTGGGTTGGTTCAAAAAAACGTGGTTTTCCCCCTCAAGAAAATTTAGAAGCGTAAGTCTTGAAAAAAGGTATTAAACCATTGACAATAAAAATACAAACGTATATAGGGAGGATAGACTGATTAAATCAAAATAATCACTTTAATTTTTTAAGGTTGTTATCATTTTTTCTAAAACAATCAGATACAATAAGAGGAGTTTAATAATGCGTTGTAAGGTTTGTGTACATGTTTTGGTGTCTTTTATTTTTTTCTGTACAAGTTTTATCGCTTTGGCCGATGAACCAAAAAATATAAAAATCTTTGCTATTCTTACACCTGAGCAAGGAACGGATTTTGGTTGGAATCAACAAGGCCTTGTTGCCGCACAAGAAGTAGCTGAAAAAATGGGGCTTCAAGTCATCGTTGCACAGGGTTTAGGTTATGGGGATATTCGCTCCAGCATACGGGAATTGGTGGCTGACGGTGCTGAATTTATTTTAGCCCATGCCGGAGGATATAATACAGCAGGTGCCGAAATAGCAAAAGAAACAAATGTTCCTGTGGCCATTGTCGATCAACCTCAATTGGCACAAAAAAATCTTATTGCAGATTACACGGGATCAGGGCATGAGGCCGCTTATTTAGCAGGCTACCTCGCCGCCAAAATGACACGCAGTAATATCATTGGCATTGTTACATCAGGAGAACCTCCTGCTTGGAATGCCCATTCTCATGCCTTTATTAAAGGCGCACAGCACCACAATCCTGATATTAAAATTCATTATGCCGTTATCGGGCCCGCTGCCTATGCTGATGCCACAGGAGCAAAACGTGTGACAGAAACTGTCATAGCCGCAGGCGCAGATGTGATTTTGGGGCAAGGCAATGGTTCAAGTTTTGGAATGTTGCAAGCCATTGAAACAAATGAAGCTAAAGATGGTGGCAAGGTCTGGTTTATTGATGTTATCGGTGATAAATCTCCCATCGACAAAGGTCATTTACTTTCTGCTGTGGTGTGGGATTTTGTACCTGTATTTACAAAACTTATCGGTGACTTGCACAATGAGACTTTCGGACAAAATCTTTACGAACTTACTTTGAAAGATAAATCTACATATCTCTTAAAATCACCCTATATTCCCGAAAGTATATGGAATGACGTAATGAAGCTTCAAGATGAAATTGTTCAAGGTAAACGCATTGTTGAAAAAAACTTTGAGGTTGCTCCTTTGCATCAACTTGTCCAAAATGCTCAATAAAACCATATTATGATAAAATTCCATGCCAAATGTTTCATTTTATAATGTTTCCAAAACGTTTTATACAACGCAAGCTTTGTCTCAATTGAGTTTTGAGTGCAGAGAGGGAGAGGTGCATGCTTTGCTTGGCGAAAACGGCGCAGGTAAGTCAACTCTGGCAGGCCTTTTAGCCGGCTTGTATCTTCCCTCAGACGGGGAAATCCGTATAGCAGATAAACCTGTTCACTTGCACTCTCCGCAAAAAAGCTTGCGTTGTGGCATTGGTGTTGTCTTTCAGCATCCATTGTTGGTGTCTGAATTAAGTGTTATGGAAAATTTATTGCTTGGGAGTGCATGGTGGAAACTATGTAATGGGAAAATCTTTCAAGCTCAGTATGAAAGTCTTTCAAATCTTCTTGGTATAAATATTGATGCACAAACACCTGTAAAACATTTAAGTTTAGGCGAACAGCAATATATTGAAATTATACGAGCCCTTTGGCATAAACAAAAGATTCTTGTTTTTGATGAGGCCACCGCCCTTTTATCTTTTCCTGAAGCGCAACGTTTGGGTCTCATTATGCAAACACTTGCCAAAAGTGGTCATACCATTTTATATATTACCCATAAGTTGCGTGAAGCAATTTTTTTTGCCGATCGCATGACCATTGTGCGTCAAGGTAAAAAGGTTGCTGAAATTTCACCTGAAACCATAGCAGAGATGCGCAGCGGTAACAACTTAGAAGAATCAGAACATAATATTTGCCGTGCAATATTTGGCGATGGTTTTGATAATTCGACTGCATCAACTGCACCAACCACATCTGCAACACCTCAAGATTTATGTCAAAATCAATCTCTGGCCACACAAGAATTACAAAGTAAAACAGTTGATCACACAGATAGTTGGGCAAAGGATTACGCAGATAATTACGCAGATAATTGTTCAAAATCCCATTCTCCTTTCTTTGAAATTTCTTGTATTTCAAGCCATACAGAAGATCAAGTATGCTCCATTAATGACATATCTTTTAGCATACACGGCAATGAAATATTAGGTATTGCCGGCATTGACGGGCATGGACAAAAGCATCTTGCTGAAATTTTAGCAGGGCAGCGTTCGGCAAAAAACGGAACTATCTCTTTGTATGGTCAAGAAATTACAGAGCTTTCCAATGCACAAAGGCAAAAACTCGGCATACATTATGTGAGTGAAGATAGGCTGAATGAAGGTCTTGCAGGGAATGAGAATATAGCCCTTAATCTTCAAATAAAAAATTTGGGCGCACAACCTTTTTGGAAATACGGCATAGCCAAATGGAAACGTATTCAAAAATATGCCCAAGAAGTTATGCAAGCTCTTTTTATCCCTCAAGAGCATCAAGCAAGTTTATCCAAAAATCTTTCCGGCGGTACAATACAAAAAGTTATTCTGGCTCGTGAACTCAACCAAGCCAAACTTTGTATGGGGATTTTACATAATCCAACCCATGGACTTGATGTGAGAACTGCCAAAGAAATCCACGAAAAAATACATTGTACATTGAGCCAACACTGTAGTTTTATTCTTATTTCCAGTGATATTGATGAATTATTGTCTTTATCTACACATCTTGCAGTTATAAAAAATGGGAAATTGAGTGATTGTTTTATAAATAACAGTGAGGCCTATCATACATTAACCACCCTGATAGCAATGGATTAATATGCGCAAAAGAAATATGCACCCAAATTATATTTTTTTCCTAAAGAACCTTGCACCCTTAATCTTGGCTTTTTTATTAAGCGCAATCATTCTTTTATACTTAGATACCAACCCCTTTGCATATTATGGCTATATTTTTAAGCGTTGCTTGACCGGTTGGTTGGGATTTGAGGCTGTTCTTTTAAAAATGACGCCTATCCTTTGTATCAGTGCCGGTTTAATGATTGCCTTTAAAGCCGGAATTTGGAATTTGGGCGGTGACGGGCAGTTTCTTTTGGGTGCTGTTTTAAGTGTTTCTCTGGCCACGCAGTTGGCTACTTTTATGCCCCCTTTGCTTTTTATACCATTGTGTTTTCTTTTTTCATTACTTGTCGGTGCATTATGGATAAGCACTCCTGCTTTTTTACATATAAAATATGGTATAAATGAAGTGGTAAGCACGCTTATGA
>CAYJGE010000145.1:0-7672 GCA_964369835.1 uncultured Mailhella sp. | reverse complement strand
TATATTCCTACTTACCGGCTGTAAAGTCAAGAAAATTTAGATGCGTAAGCCCTGCAGCCAAACCTTTGTATCGCTTGCTATGTGCATGATGATACCCCTCTTTGGTCAAGGCAATCAAGAAGATTTGATAAGGTTTTCATATCAAAATTACTCGGAATTTCAAGCCTGTAATCCTTGACTTGCAGAATGATATTTGAAGTTTTTAAATTTTGTAAATCTGATATTTCTGAATTTTGCTCCGCTCTTGGCAAAGTGATTTCTGCAAATAAAGGAGCTTCAGCCCTTTTTTCCGATACCAACAAGTTTCTTTTCCATTTATGAAAAGAACTGGCTGAAATTTTTGCTTGCCTAACATATTCTGAAACCGATAAATTGCTTGCCTGCCAAGCCTTAATATGGCCTTCCCATTTCTTTTGAGTTTTGTTTTTTGTATCTATTCCTGAATTTGTCATAAAAATGCCTCCATTTGAAGAAGCATAATGAAAAATAAAAGTTATGAAAAGATGGGGTTTATTGGATGGTTACGAACAAAGTTTCTCAGGTGATGTATGTTTTACTTTAGAGCCTGTGGAAGTAAGGCGTATTTGTTCACGTACAGACTTTGTTTGAAATAAGTAGTATAAATAACAAAGATCTAGCTCTTCATTTTCGTTTATAGTAATAAGTCCAAGTCGTTGATTATGTAGATAAAAATTATCTTCTGGAATAAAAGCACAACTACCAAGAAGTCCTTCAGCTTGCTCTGTCATTGCTACAATTAAATCTTTTGTTTTTAAAATATATTCTTTTGGAAATTCACCATGATAAAACTTTTCTTTTCCATATTCCCTTTTAAAACCACCTGCTTCAAAAAAATTTCCGGGTGTTAAAACAATATAATAACCAGTAGAATTAAAAAATTCACTTTTGAATGGAAAACCGTGTTTGATAGAGATTTTCCCTTTTAGGCTTTTGATCTTATATTTACTCATATTTTAGCCTTACCAATTTTTTTAATCTCTTTTCTAATTTCAGAACTAGCTTCAAGCAATTTTCTATTTTCACAATCTAGCATTTCTGCAAGTTCTTCTTCACTCGGAAGAATTGTTTTATATTTACTTGCAAAAATTTGAGTGCTTTCTTTTAAAACAGAGTATTTGACCATGGTTTCGCTTTTATCTGTGCAAAAAATTATGCCTATGGTGGGGTTATCGTCAGCACCACGTTTTAGATTATCAAACATTCTCACATACATATCCATTTGCCCAATGTCTGCATGGGAAAGTTTTGCAGTTTTTAAATCTATAATCACAAAACATTTTAGTAAATAATTATAAAAGACTAAATCCACATAAAAGTGGTCTGTTTCTGTGCTTACTCTTTGTTGGCGTCCCACAAAGGAAAAGCCTTTGCCAAGTTCAAGTAGGAATTTTTGCAAATTATCAATAAGGGCTTTTTCAAGCATATTTTCTTTGCCGGTTAAATCTTCCGAAATATTTAAAAATTCAAGCACATAGGGGTCTTTAATAAAATCTTGTATAT
The DNA here is from genome assembly GCA_964369835.1 of uncultured Mailhella sp. Lineage (GTDB taxonomy): Bacteria > Desulfobacterota > Desulfovibrionia > Desulfovibrionales > Desulfovibrionaceae > Taurinivorans. Next base: position 6,151 of record CAYJGE010000145.1, on the reverse strand, counting down.
TTAATGTGTTTTCTGTTGGCAAGGCAAGTTCAGAAATGTTTGGCTGATTTTGTGTAGAAAGTAGCCTATGATAATAACCACTTGTTATGTTACGCTGTAATGTGCGAGCTGTCCAATTTTCAGCAGAGGCTTCTTGCAAATAATAATTTCTTTCCTTAGGGTTATCAATACGCATAATTAGGCGAATATTTGACCAAGTGATATTTGAATTCTCTACACAGTGTGTAGAGAATTGGGGAAAGGTTAAATAAAATTTTTTCATATTCCATAAATTGGCTTCTGAAAAGCCTTTGCCGAAAATATCTGTAAGATAACGAGAGAGATTTTCAATTAAACGCTCTCCGTATTCAGCCCGACTTTTTCCTTGCTGTTCTTCCTCAACAATTCTTTTACCTATATTCCAATAGGTTTGCACCATAAGGGAATTTACGGCTTTATAGGCTTTTGAGCGAGCCAAATTCAGCATTTGGGCTACATCGGCAAAAAAGGACGTGTTTTGAGTCATAATTTCTTTATTCATAATTTAAGCCTCAAACTTTAATGCTTGGATATTTTTCATAATTTCTTTTTCTAACTCATTATTTTCAGCAAATAAATTTTGCAAATTTTCTTGAAAAGTATTCATCTTTACATTAAATTCTTCTTCTGTAATGTCCACATAATCAATTTTTACCTCAAAATATTGTCCTGCACTAAGGCTATAATTTTTATTGGCGATTTCCTCATAACTGACCACAACGGAAAAGTCTTGAACTGCTTCTTTTTTTATAAATGTTGAAATAATGTGGTCTTCTTCGGCACTTGAAAGAACCGTTTTTTGATTTTTATCTTCTTTAACCTTTGTGCCAAGACTTGAGGCATCGATTAACACAACATTTTCCGTATTGGCTTTGTCAAAAAATAAAATTGAAACATTTGTGCCTGTGGTTGCAAAAATATTGCTGGGCATGGAAACCACGCCTGCAAGCATTTTATTGTCTACCAAATATTTGCGTATTGTCTTTTCAATTCCGCTTTGGGCAGTAATAAAGCCTGTGGGCAAAACAACAGCCCCTTTGCCACTTTCTTTGAGCGAAAAAATAATATGCTGAATAAAGAGCAAATAAATTGCCATTTTATCCTTGGCTTTGTTTGGAACTTTTGGAACTCCGGCAAAAAAGCGTTTTTTATGTTCTTTGGCGTCCATTTTTTCCCTGTCATCGCTAAAATCCATTTTAAATGGTGGATTGCTGACAATATAATCAAATTTTTTAAGCTCTTTACCGTCCTTATGATAGGGCATAATCAAGGTGTCACCTTGAATTATTTGCGGTATGGAATGAACAAGATTATTTAAAATAAGATTTAATCGAAGCAGGGAAGAGGATTTTTGAGAAATATCCTGAGAATAAATACTGCAACGGTCTTCGCCTATGGCATGGGCTATATTCATTAGCAAGGTGCCTGAACCGGCGGAGGGATCATAACAAGTAACATTTAAAATTTTACCTTTAAGATTTTCGGGAACAAGGATTTCAGCCATGATTTTTGCCACGGCATGGGGGGTATAGTATTCGGCATATTTTCCCCCACTGTCTTTATTATAATCCTTGATTAAATATTCAAAAATTGTGGCAAAAAAATCATATTTTTGTTCAAATATCCGTTCAAAACTAAATATTGAAATTTTATTGATAAGAGCACGGCAAAAATCATCACGCCTTGCAGGATCGCTTATATATTGGCTTATGCGGTCAAAAAGTGTGATTTTTGCTCCTCCCTCGGTTTTTACGGCAAAAATTTCATTATTAATACTTGCTATATCAATAAGAGTATCATCAAAAATTTGAGAAAAATCAGCCATATTTTGCTTTTCAAAAAGAGCAGAAATAAAATGCTTTGGTTTTAAGAGGGCTGTATTGGCAGGAAGTCGCATTTCAAAAAGTTCATAATCATCATTTGGTAAAGATAAAAGTTTTTTCTCCAAATCAGCCGTATTTTCAATATTTAAAATTTTCTTTCCCTCAAAGGCAAGTTTGTCGTTGAGAAATTTATAAAGAAAAACTTGGGTAATAATTTTAAATTCATTTCCATCATTTCCAAGTCCATAGGAGGCACAAACTGCTTTTAGGCTGTCTATAAGTTCATAGGTATTTTTCTTAAAATCTTGAGTGGTCACGGTTAAAATGCTCCTGTTCTGTTTCCTGTTGTATATTCATTAATATATTCTTGAATTATTAAATTACTGATGTTTTTATAGTTATTTGCATTAAAATTATTATTTTGAAATGCGTTCATGGTTAGGGGTATGGCTGTTTTATTAAAATATGATTCATTTTGTAAAACTTGATTATTTTGTAAAACAATTGTATCCAGTTGATTTTTTATGTCCATAAGTGATGAATGAATTATAAAATCCTTTGTAATTAATCCCTCGGTAAGGATACGTTTATGAAGTCTTGCAAATTTATAGTCACCCTCATATTTATCTTTCAATAAATCATTTAATTGATTTAACTTTGTTATTTTATCAAATATGTCGTTTAATGCTAAAATATTTTCATTGATTTCTTCTTGGCTTACCGAATTTAGTTTTTTCTTCTTAAAAAGTCGTTCAAGTTCTTCTTTTAATGTGATAAATTCTATATCTTGTTGGTCAAAATTTCTTAAAAGAGCTTCACGAGTTTTGCGAAGCGTATCTTTTAATTGATCAGCCAAGACAAGTTCAGACTCACTTATTTTTCTAAACATGAAATGAATATCTTCAAGGGCAAGATTTAACAAATTTTCTGTATTTGAATTTGATTCTAATTGTAGCTTTAAATTCAGCAAATCTAAATGATTATTGACTTCATTATAGAGTTTATTTAATTTTTGAAAGTCCAAATCGTGTAGAAAGTCATATTCGCCTTGCAGTTTGATAATATTGTATAGACTGCGAGCATTTGCCAAAACTTTCTTGAGTGTTAGCAACTTGGAACGGTCTTGAATTTGGCTGATTTGAGCTGAAAATTTTTCGGCGTTTTTTGTGTCAAAGCGGAAAAGTTCTTCCTTTATTTCTTCAATTTCTTGTTTAATTTCTTCAGTAGTTTTAAATAGTTTGGAATAATTTTCCATTTCATCGCCAAGTTCACTTTCAAGCTCAAGAAGATAGGCCTCGTTTGTGGCTTCAAACTCCTTGCTTATGTCTGCAAAATCCACAATATAACCATAGGGGAAGTTTTTATATGGTCTATTTACCCTTGTTAATGCTTGTAATAAATTATGTTTTTTTATTACTCGTCCAAGGTAGAGCTTTTTCAGCCGTGGGGCATCAAAGCCGGTTAAAAGCATATTATAAACAAAGAGAAAATCATATTTTCCATCTTTAAAATCTTCAATATATTTTTTTCTTTCTTCTTTGCTGTCCACATCGTGCAAAATTAGTTTTGCAGTTTTTTTGTTTTCCTTAAGGCTTTGACTTTGTTCAAATAAATCATAAAGCATTTTTGCCTGCTCTGAACTGTCACAAATTACCATTGCACCAATGCTTTTATCATTAAAGGCAGTTTGACTTTTTGAAAAATCTTCTAAAATATAATCTAAAAGAGGACTAACAAAGGATTTATGGGCATATAGGGATTTACGCTCAATATCACCTTGTTTTAACTTTATGGAAGCAAGGGCTTCTTTTAAAGCTATTTTATAATCGGTTGAAATTTCTTCACGAATAAGACGCAATGTATAACCATCTGCAATTGATGAATTATAATAATATTTATGAATATAACCACCAAAAATTGTCCGTGAAGTATAATCATTTCCAAGCAGGGGAGTTCCTGTAAGCCCAATTTGAATGGCATTTTTATCTGATAAAATTAAATTTGCTAAAAAAGAGCCTTTGGGGCTGTAGCTTCTGTGAACTTCATCAAGAAAATAAACACGCTGAATATTAAGATTATAATCATCTGTTTTAATTATTGTTTGATCATCGCTAAATTTTTGAATATTTACGACAGTTATTTCTGGCTTGCCCTTATCATTGGAACGAGCATATATTTTTTTAATATCCTTGGCAAATTCTTCTCGAGTATTTATTTTATGAACAATCAGACCCCTTGCACTAAATTCTTTCATGGCTTGTTCCAATAAATCCAAGCGATCAACAATAAAATAAAATTTTGGGATAATATCTTTTTTCTGAAAATAATCAGTTAAAAACCTTGTATTATAATAGGCTAAGGCAGTTTTTCCGCTTCCTTGGGTATGCCAAATTATTCCTTTGCGGACTTTTGTATTAAATTTATCATCATTAAACCTTTTCTCAATTGCTTTTGTGGCGAAAAATTGAGGATAACGCATAATATGCTTTTGAATACCGTCAAAATTATTTAGGTAAACAATGGCGTATTGCAGGAAAAAGGCAAGGCGTTCATGGCTAAGCAGTGAAGTGCATAATCTGTTTGTGGGCTTGCTCGGATCATTATTTTCAATAAATTCAGGACTGTTTTTAATTGCTTGTAAATGATTATCTTTCAATATGAAATCTACAATGGACTGATTTATGGGAGACGGAATTTCAAGCTTATTTTCTTCACGAAAAAAATTGAAAATAGGAACATCGTAAGATGAAGTAGCATAAAAAGCACCTTGAATGGGCAAGGGTGAAAAGCTGTCATATTCCATGTTGTTTGAAAAAAGCATAATTTGAGTAATATTTGCAAATCGTCTAAATTTTTTATTTTTTAGGCGTTTTGTCATTCTATCACGTTCTGATAGCAAGCCATCTTTATTATTAGGCTTTTTAACTTCTATAAATACAAGGGGCAAACCATTTATTAATAAGGTTATATCAGGGCGGAACTCTTCATCATTGTTCTTATATGTAAGCTCTGTTACAACATTGAAGATATTATTTGAAAAATCATCAAAATCAATAAGCTTTAAGCCTGATTTTGCTATAAGTTTTTCATAAAAAGCCTTGCCTAAATCTTCATTTTCAAGGCATAATTTAATCTCTGTGTAAAGCTGTTTGCGATCATGTTCTGTGGAGGTTGGATTGATTTTTGCTATGGCTGAATGAAAAATATTTGTGAAAATATTTGTTTCTTCGTCAAATACAGAAGATTTTAAACTGAGATACTCATATCCCAATCTAACCAAATGTAAAATACTTGGTATTTTTACTCTGCTATCTTCGTTAAATGACATGATAACTCCGTGAAGTTGTGAAATTTGATAAAATCAAATTACCCCATTATCGTAAAAAAAGCTAGAAAGAAAGTTTGAGATTTTTTCTCTTATATCTGGTTATAAAATTACAGTCATATATACAAAGGCGACAATAAGGCAAATTGACTTTATTTTTCAAGTGAATTATTTTTATATGGGATTTGAGTTTTTAACAAATCAAATAGTTGACTACGGTCTTTTGTACTAATTGGGTGAATCCGTGCATAGTTGCGAATATTGATTTGTAAAATTTTCATAGGCACATATGAAAGTTTTTTTCTGTGCATCATCTTTTTTATTTCTTCTGGTGTGATAGAGTTATTGTACCATAATCTGGTTATGTATTTGATAATTTCTGTTGCTGGAGTATTTGTTTTATCACAGGCTGTTGATATTATATTCGATAGCTTTTTTGAACCCAGTAAATTTACGATTTGGCTTATATAAAAATATACAAAGAAAAAGTTTATTTGTAAAAATATTTTTTTTGCTTTATTTTGAATATCTTCTTCAGAAAGAGGATTATTTTTTTCACTTTGTATTTTGTCTATATAATGTGATATTAAATTAACTATATCATCTTCATTTTCTTTTTTTGTAATAGTCTCCAAGTGAACAGAGATTATTCTTAAAAATGTATTCATACCTTCAATAAACATTTCTTCCAGTTTATTTTTTCTATTGAGCCTGCTCTATTTTTTATTACATGACCTAATACCTCAATAGTTTTAAAGGTACGTCTAAAATCATCATCTTCTTCTACATCACCATTTTCTATATCAACATTATTTTCTGATGTTTCCATTAAATCCTTTTGCTTTAGTTGATATGCTCTTTCTTCTTCATGTTGATTTTTATCTGGAATAGTAATTTGCTCGATAATGTTGTCTTGTGCATTAAAACAAGTGTAACCATCCAATAAGCCCCATATTGCAAAATAAAAAAATCTCAGATATCTTGT
>CAYJGE010000144.1:0-7784 GCA_964369835.1 uncultured Mailhella sp. | reverse complement strand
GGGGGAGTTTGAGGGGGAAAAACTCGTTTTTTTTCAAAAAAAACGTGGTTTTCCCCCTCAAGAAAAATTAGATGCGTTGCCCCTGCCCTTATAGGCTGTATTTGTTTTAAGTCCCCGATTTGACGGGGAGATTGCCACGTCGGTTCTTGCGAACCTCCTCGCAATTGTATTCTTATTTGTTTTGTGCTTAAATGAAATGCTCAATCGTAGAATTGTTTCAATTTAGCATTATATAAATTTAACTTTTGTTGATTAATTTTTTTTTATAAATTAATATTAGTTAGAAGTAATTAACAATAAGTTAAGGTTCTATACGTTTTTAAACTAATCACTGTTTCCTTAAAATAAGTAAAATATCATGAAAAATTCAGCATTGATTTGTGTTACTCAAAAATCCCTTGTTCAAGATGATTTTATCCTAAGAATGGAAAAAATTATAAGTACAAGACCTTTTGCAATTATATTAAGAGAAAAAGATCTACCTGAAGATGAATATACAAAGCTTGCCATTGAAGTGGTAAAAATTTGTAATCAATATGAAGTAGACTTATTTTTTAATGCCAATATAAAGTTTACTGTGAGTTTAGCCGAAAAATATAATTGTGGAGTCCATACTTCCTTTGAAAATTTTATAAATTATCAAAATATGATTGATGTGAAACTTGGTGTATCAATTCATAGCATTGAAGAGGCAAAAACCATTGCAACTAATAAACTTAATAATTTAAATCATGTTATTTGCGGACATGTTTTTGACACAAAATGCAAGGAAAACTTATTACCGAGGGGTTTAGATTTCTTAGAAAGTATTGTGAATGTTTTAAATTTACCTGTCTTTGGAATTGGAGGAATAAGCCTTGAAAATATTGCTGATGTGCTAAAAACAGGCGCAAAAGGAGCTGCCATCATGAGTTCACTAATGCAGTGTAGTGATCCAATAAAATTGATTGATGAATTATTTCAAACGTCCACTGATTTTAATTAAATTCATATATTTCTTATTATCTGCATTTATCATACTTTATTATTTTTACCTGAATATTTTATAGAAGTCTCTGCATAATTCATTGTGCAGAGGCTTTATGGAGTGTTTACACCGTAAACACGACCAAAAATCAAGAGTAGACAAAACCACGTTTTTGTCGTTAAGCGATTGCCCAAAAAATTTTTTTGGCGTGCCTTTTACCTCTGCACAAAAATTTATCTAAAAATAAAAAATTTCATTCTAAAAACAGATTGTTATTAAAAATTAATAATTGTGCAGAGGTCTCTTATATTGAGACAAAAAAATATATTGTGAAATTATTATTTGTCAATATTTGACTTTTATTCTGTTTTAAGATAGGTTTAAAGAGAATACATTTTGATAAGGAGGAAGTTATGGTTAAAAAAATTATATTATCTTTATGTGTTATTATTATGTCTTGGCAAAGTGCTTTTGCTTTTAAAGAAGATTTTAATTTTATTATTTTTGATTTACCTCTTGGCTGGGAAATTGTTGATAAACAAGAAACTGAATTTACCATTTCCGATGTTGAAAAAACAGCTTTTTTTAATTATAAAATGATTCCTGTTTATAATATTGATTTAAAAAAGTATGCAGAGGCTGTGATGCGGGCATACGGAGGGTATAAACTTATTGAAAAACGGAAAAATGTGTATTCATTTAAATATTTTTCACAAAATATGCCTGCTGAAACAACAGTTCAATTTTGTAAAGATGATTATGCTTGTATTCAAAGCGCCATCGGAGAAAGTGATTTTTTTAAAGAATTATTTGATTCAGGTGAGTTAAAATAATTGCCTTTTATAGAAGATGTGATTAAGTCGATTTGTTCAATTTTTCTCCTCACGCAGTGTATGGAGGAAGAATAATATTAGCTTTTGTTCCTTTGTGTGAAAGTTAGCAAAGTCAATGGTGATACAGATCGCCCATATTATAAGGATTTTGCTAACCTCCTTGCAATGGTACACGTCATTCCAATTCTTATATTAAAAAATATTTTTATTAAAATTGATTTGTGAAAATTTCTTATTTTTGTCATTTTTTCAAATAAAATTTGAAAAAATCATTGGGGTTTGCAAAGGGGTCCCTTTGCTGGGGGTTTGGGGGCAAAGCCTCCAAATTGGAATGACGTGACAATGGCAGTGGCTTTACCATCTTAATATTATATGTTAAATTTAAATGTTGTGAAAATGTGTTTAAGGGAAAAGAAAAGCGACTGCTTACGTTTGATGGGGGAAAATTCGCCAAGCCTTAAAATTTAATGAATTGTTTCAAAAAAACGTGATTTTTCATCTCAATTTGGAAAACGTGAAGTAGAACAGATAATTTTTATATTAAAGGGGAATAGTATGTTTGGATCAATTACGTTGGGGCAAAGTTATACATCAAAAGAATATAAAAAACTTGAACCTATGCTACACATGAAGCTTTTTGAGTTACAAAAAAAATGTGAAGAATTAAAAATTCCTGTTCTTATAACTCTTGCAGGACTTGATGGAACAGGTAGAGGAGAAATTGTCAATAGTTTGTCCACTTGGTTTGATGCAAAAAAAATGCGAACCCATACATTTTGGCATTCAACCGAAGAAGCTGCAACTCGTCCTGAAGCTTGGCGTTTTTGGATAAATTTACCGGCTAGGCATGAAGTTGGGATTTTTATGGGCGGTTGGTATGGAGAACCCATAAGATTGGCTTCTACAAATGAAATTTCTGAACAAGCTCTTTTTAATATTTTAAGTAAAAGAGTAGAAATGGAAAGAGTTTTGGCTAATGATGGTTATGCAATTATTAAATTTTGGCTTCACATTGATAAAAAAGAGCATAGTAAAAGACAAGAAAAAAGGCGCAAGGAAAAGGGTGCGTATCATTTTTCAAAATATGAAGAAAAAAGTGAATCAGATTATGATTCCTTGGTAAACACCATGGCAAAAGCCATACCTTTGACCGACAGAGAATATGCTCCTTGGTGCATTGTGGATGCCTATGATAAAAATTTTAGAAATGTAACAATTGCCAGAGCTTTAATTCAAAGCATGGAACATGCCATTGAAAAGAAAATGGCAGTGAAAAATAATATAGAGAATATTTCTGAAAATGACATTAGTGAAGAATTAAAACTTGAAAATAATGAAAATTATATAACTATTTTAGATAGGGTTGACCTTACCAAAAGTATAGAAAAAGATGTATATAAAAAAGAACTTGAAGATTTACAAAATGATGTATTTAAATTAAGCTATAAGGCATTTAAACTTGGAATTTCAAGTACTATTATTTTTGAAGGTGTAGATGCTGCCGGTAAGGGCGGAGCAATCAGAAGGCTTAGTTCTGCAATTGATGCCAGAATTACACGGCTTATTCCCATAAGTTCACCAACAGACGAAGAACTTGCAAGGCATTATTTATGGCGATTTTGGCGTCATGTTCCCATGTCAGGCTATGTAACAATTTATGATCGTTCATGGTATGGGCGTGTTCTTGTGGAAAGGGTTGAAGGTTATGCAAAACCTGAGGAATGGAAGCGAGCATATTCTGAAATCAATGATTTTGAAGAACAATTGGTTGATAACAAAAATATTTTAATTAAATTTTGGCTTCAAATATCTTCAGATGAGCAATTGGCAAGATTTAAGGACAGAGAAGACACTCCTTGGAAAAATTATAAAATTACCTCCGATGATTGGAGAAATAGGGATAAATCTTCTGACTATAATATTGCTGCCGATGAAATGTTTATGCGAACAGATACCCTTGCTGCTCCTTGGCATATTATTCCCGGCGAATCAAAATTATATGCTAGGATTGAAGTTTTGAAAATCTATCGTGAAGCTTTAAGAAAAGCGCTTGGTAAAAATGCTGATTTGATTGATTCATCGGATACACTTTTATCAATTAAAGATAAAGATAAAAAAGATAAAAGTAAGAAAAAATAAGTTCACAGAAAAAAACAAGTAGCCAGATGAAATATTTGATTTAATGTTTTTCAAGGATGGGGAGTTTGAGGGGGGAACCTTACTCAGCTTATGTTGAACAAAGTGAAACTAAGCGTCATGAATTGGTTCAAAAAAATTGGGTTTTCTCCATCAATCTCATGTCATTCCAATTCTTACATTAAAAGATATTTTTATCACAATTGATTAGTGAAAATTTCTTATTTTTGCCATTTTTTCAAACAAAGTTTGAAAAAATCATTGGGGTTTGCAAAGGGAGTCATTCACGTCAATCCGCTTGTGAAATTTACTTTCAAAAAAATTAATTATTTTTAAATCTATTTTTTTAAAAACATTTATAAAACAATATGTTAGAAAAACTTGTTTTTTAAGGAAAGGGGGAGTTTGAGGGGGAAAAACTCGTTTTTTTCAAAAAAACGTGGTTTTCACCCTCAAAAAGCACAAAAACGGATTGACGTGGGGAGTCACTCCCTTTGCTGGGGGGGGGGCAAAGCCCCCAAATTGGAATAATGTGCTCTCAATCCTGAGTCACCTAAATTTTCCCCTTCCAATAAATTAAATCGCTGCATTAATAAGTAAGTTGTCTCTGTGAATTACTTCCGGATAGTGGGCATTTCCAAGGGCTGCCGCCACTTCAAGCCTTTTTAGGCCTTTGATTTTGCGTAAGTCATTGGCTGTATAGTTTGACAATCCAACCCCGATGGCTTTATCTTGAAAAATAATTTGAATTAAAGAACCAACTCCAAAATTACCCTCAACTTGAGTAATTCCACCCGGCAACAAACTTTTTCCTGATTTAATTAGGGCATCAAAGGCACCATTATCAATATATACAGAACCTTGAGGTTCTGACTGATAGGCAAGCCAATATTTACGCCTTGAAACATGTTTTACGCAAGGGCAAATCCATGTGCCAACATCTTGTAAATTCATGGCATTGATGATAATATTTTTATCTTTTCCAGGCAAAATTAGTGTTGGAACACCAAGTTGGGCAGTTCTTTTGGCTGAAAGCAATTTTGAGTACATTCCACCGGTACCGACTGTGGTTTTGCCTCCGCAAAGTGAATTTAGGTCAATCTCTTCAATATTTTCAATATTTTTTAAAATGGGGATTTCGGAAAGTTTTGAAGTTAGCGGATTTTCTGATAAAACACCTCTTGTTGAGGTAAGGTTGATGGATAAGTCTGCTTCTATTAGATTTGTTAGTAGGGAAGCCAAACTGTCATTATCACCAAATTTTAATTCTTTTGTAACAACTGTATCATTTTCATTGACGATTGGAATGGTATTCCATTGTAATAATTGTTGAAAAGTGTTTTTTGCATTTAAAAATCTTTCTCTGCTTTTTAAATCATCACGGGTTAAAAGAATTTGGGCACAGATTATACCATGTCTTGCAAAAGCATCTTCATAAATTCGCATCAGACGACTTTGTCCAATGGCGGCAGCTCCCTGTTTTCCTGCCATACCTTCAACCTTAAAATTATTTGGCAAGGCTTTTTTTCCGGCAGCAACAGCACCTGAACTGACAAGGCAGATTTTAATTCCTTTTGTATGTAAATGGGAAATTTGATCCACTAAATTTTCTAAAACTTCATGGGAAAGACCGTGTTCATCTGTTAAAACAGCAGAGCCAACCTTAATTATTATACATTTTGCAGTGGCAATTGCCTCTTGACGTCTTTGCATTTTATTACCTTTTTTTCTCGGGATATGTAGTAAATTTTCAAACCTCAAACAAAACCGAATGATGTATGGATTTATTTTTTTGATATTGGCATGACGCCACTTCATTTTGTTTTCAAAAATTACAGTTTTTCAATGTTTTTTGATTTTATGCATTAAATTAAATATAAATAAATAATTAATTATAGTTATAATATTGACAAAAAACTATTAACAAATAAGGTTTAAAAAATCAATAAAAAAATATTTTTTAAACAGATATAAAAATCTATATGATTCCTGTAAAAATTCAGAATTTAGATTTAATTGGTATTTTCTTAATTTTGAGACTTGCAAATTCTCTTGACATGTATTATCTTAATTAGTAATAATTACTAAAAAATAAAACTTAAGAAAACATTGATTTATTTTTTTGGAAAATTTTTTTAAACACTCAAGTCTTATTTTATTTGAGAAGGTCGGGACTTTTTCCAAAAACCCCCTTTCCAAAAATTTTATACTAACGGTAAGTAATAAAATTTGTTTTTGGATAAAAAACTGATTAAAACTTCTTTATAAATCAGTTTTGAATTTGTTTATGTTTTAATCAACATTTTCTTAAATAATAAGGTTTAATGATAAGGTTTAATATGTCAAATATGAAGCAAACAAGAATGACAAAACAGCGTAAAGTTATTTTAGAAGAACTCTCAAAAGTTTGTAGCCATCCCACAGCAGATGAAATTTACTCAATGGTGAGGGAGAAGCTACCAAATATAAGTTTAGGTACTGTTTATAGGAATTTGGAATTATTGGTTGAATTTAAACAAATTTTAAAATTGGAAACAGCAGGTTCAACCAGACGTTATGATGCCAACACCAGTCATCATTATCATGTGCGTTGCTTGGAATGTGGTAGTGTTGATGATATAATGTTAGATGATTTTATGGTTAATATTCCGTCAGATTCACTGACAAGTGGCTATAAATTGATAAATGTAAATGTTTCCTATGAGGGTATTTGCCCTAAATGTAGACAAAGTTCCATTGTTAACGTTTTAGAAAAAGATATTATTATTTATGAAAAAAATTCAGCTTAATTAATTTTTTATGGAGATTTTACCGAATTTAGGAAAAGATGATTAGTTTCAAAGAATATAAAATTATATATTGATGTGAGTTTTTACCTATTTAGTAAATTTTTCATGAAAGTTTTATTCTATAACAATCAAAAAGGAGTAAGAAATGAGTTCATTAAAAGGTACAAGAACAGAAAAAAATTTATTAATAGCTTTTGCAGGTGAATCCCAAGCACGTAATCGTTATACCTTTTTTGCTTCAAGAGCTAAAAAAGATGGTTATGTAGAAATGTCTCAAGCTTTTGAGCAAATTGCAGGTCAAGAAAAAGAACATGCTGAACGTTTATTCAAATTTTTAGAAGGTGGAGATGTTGAAATTACAGGATCTTTTCCTGCCGGTATAATTTCAGATACTGCAACTAATCTCAAATCTTCAGCCGCAGGTGAAAACCATGAACATTCAGATATGTATCCAACATTTGCGAATATTGCCGAAGAGGAAGGTTTTTTAGAAATTGCAAATGTTATGAGACATATTGCCATAGCTGAAAAAGCTCATGAAGAACGTTTTTTAGACTTCTTAAAACATATTGAAGAAGGAACAGTATTTAAAGGAGCTTCTAAATGGCGATGTCTTAACTGTGGATACGTACATTCAGAACCGGAGGCACCTCATGAATGTCCTGCTTGTGCACATCCACAAGCATATTTTACAACAAGGATGGGATAAATAATGGCTGAAGCAAATGAAATGTGGATATGTCAAGTTGTGAATTGTGGTTATATTTATAATCCTGACAAGGGCGATAAAAAAGGTAAAATTGAAAAAGGGACAAAATTTGAAGATTTACCAAGTGATTGGAAATGTCCCATTTGTGGTGCAACTACAAAAGGTTTTAAATGTTTGGGTGAATAGTACGTGATTTTGGATTGAGGGAGAAAACCACGTTTTTTTGAAACATTCCACGACGCCTGACGGCTGGGCGAGTTTTCCCCCCTCAAACTCCCCTTTCCTTAAAAAACATTTTTTTTAACAATGATATAACTATTTTGATTTATTTATATTTTACTAAATTTAAA
>CAYJGE010000143.1:0-7827 GCA_964369835.1 uncultured Mailhella sp. | reverse complement strand
GCTTATGTCGAACAAAGTGAGACTAAGCGTCATGGATTAGGGCATTTTTGGAAAAAAATTGTCCTGAAATGCCCTAATATAAGAATTGGAATGACGTGCAAGGCTAAGCACGTTAATCTAATTTATTTAGGCTAATTTTATTATCATGCTAAGGCAATATATTTATTAGGATAAAGTCTTGGAATTGAACAATACACATTTCCTGCTTATTATACTTTCATCTTTACCATACATATACACATCTTTTGACTTATTAATAAAGAGCAAAGCAACAAAAAATGATAAAATTTCGGCAAGCGGAACCGAGAGCCAAACGCCTGTCATTCCAATAAATGAAGGTAATATAAGTAAAGAAATAGTTATAAAAAAGAAGGTGCGTAAAAAGGAAATAAAAGCAGATATTTTTCCATTTGAATAGGCTGTGAACATTCCCGAAGCAAATACATTAAATCCTAAGAATAAAAATGCAAATGAAAATATTGTAAGACCGTCCACAGCATAGATATAGCTTTCTGTACCTTCTTCCAAAAAGGCAGAAACAATAATATCTCCAAAAACAAATGCGAAAGCTGTCAATATTAATGAGGCAACAAAAACAAATTTCATATTGAGAACAAAAAGCTTTCTTAAATTTATTTTATTTTTTTCACCATAATTAAAGCTGATAACAGGAGAAATTCCGGCAGTATATCCAATAAACAAGGAAGCGAGAAGTAACTGCGAATAAAGCACAACAGTTATGGCAGAAACCCCTGCATTTCCAGCCAGTTTTAGTGTAATAATATTAAATAGATAAGTAATAACAGAACTTGAAAGCATAGCAACCATTTCAGACGATCCATTGGACATAGCTTTTAATACAGCCTTAATATCTTTTTTAAATCTGACAAAATGCAAACTTTTTTTCTCCTTATTCGTAGAAAAGAAAATTATCCCTATAAAACAAGGCACAACATAGCCAAGCCCTGTAGCAATCCCAATCCCTGTCATTCCAAAACCCATTTTTAGAAATACATAGTCAAGCACAATATTAGTTGCTCCGCCTGCAAGAATAGTCATTAATGAAAGCTCCGGTCTGCCCGAGGCTATCATGGCATTTTCTAAAATTATCTGGGCAATAGAAAAAGGCGCAAAGAGTGCAATGATAAAAAGATAATCATAAGCATATTGAAAAGTTTCATCATTTGCCCCAAGAAAATAGAGTATATCAGAGATATTTGTTGTAACGACAATAAGTATGATAAGCCCAAAGAAAAAAGCTGTTGATACAAAAAGCGTGAGTTTTTCTTTTGCTTCTTTTGAGTTCCCTTCGCCAAGCAAAGTAGCACAAACAGCATTTCCACCTGTTCCAAACATAGTACCTATTGCAATAAAAGCACCAATGGCAGGAAAGGCTATATTGATAGCAGAAAGCGCATTTGAACCAATAAAGTTAGAAACAAATATACCATCGACCATGGTATAAAGCCCCATAAAAACCATGGCTATAATAGATGGAATTGTAAACTTGATAACAGATTTAAATTCAATATTTTTAATCATTTTAATACCTTTGGAATAAATTTTTATTTGAGAAGAAAAATATCTTTTCAAACAATTTCCTTTCTGCTAGACTTTACAGTCTCATATAATATGAGAGTCAAGCTTTTTTTGAGGGCATATGAAAAAAAATCTGTCAAACGAATATTTACCAAACAAATATCTATCCATAGGCGAAGTATCAAAAATCATGAGTGTAAGTCATACTTCATTAAGATATTATGATGAAATTGGTATATTGAAACCTGCGTATATTAATCAAGATAC
Organism: uncultured Mailhella sp.; assembly: GCA_964369835.1. Lineage (GTDB taxonomy): Bacteria > Desulfobacterota > Desulfovibrionia > Desulfovibrionales > Desulfovibrionaceae > Taurinivorans. The sequence goes on along the minus strand of CAYJGE010000143.1, from coordinate 6,021 downwards.
GGGCTACAGGTATTATGCAAAAAATCAAATGCCTATTCTCAGCTTTATCTTACTTGCAATAGATCTTGATATTCCACTGAAAGAATTTGAAAAATACCTTAACGAAAATTCTGATATAGATTTAGAAAAATTTATTCTTTATGCAAAAGAAAAAGTTCATAATTCAATAAAAAAATTACAAAGAGATTTATATTTTCTTAATACGGCTGAACAGCATTTTCAAGTAAATGATGAAAAAGAAAAAGAAATGAACACAGAAAAGGAGTATATAAAACAAATAAATATTAGATATTTCCTTACTCTTCCATGTCTTTCTTCTTTAAAATCCGATAGTTTTGACATTTCTGATTATTGGAAAAAAATGACAGATATCTATAATCTTATCAGAAAATATGAACTTTCGGCTTCGGTTGAACAGGGATTGCTTTGCTATAAAGATGACAATGAAATCCTAACAAAATATTTTGTAGAAATAAAAAAAGTAAAAATGAAAAGTCTTGAAAATGCAGAAATTTTTTGTATACCTAAAAGCGATTATCTTTGCTCTTTTTACCCTGATTCATGCATGGAAGAAGCAAGGGATAAATATATACATTATCCATCTTTTAATAAAGGGAATTTCCTTATAATTTCAGACATTTTAGAAAAAAAGGCCAGTAATAAGATTATACCTTTTGAAATTCAGCTTATGAAGTAACTGTAATTTCAGATAAAATTACTGTCGTCGACTGCGATAGCAGACAATCACTGCGTAGGCACTGTAATTTTACTGCACGAATACCTACGCAAGTCTGCTTTTAAATACACAATTTTGTTATGATTTTTGATTTTTTAGATTCAGTAAAATATAAATTAATATAGGGTGTGTTTCTGAATTTTTTTCGAGAGAGGGAACTTTTGAAAAAGTTCGCCCCTCTCGAGCTCTCCCCCACAAAACTTTTTAATAACAATATATTATAAACTATAATTCAATAATTACCATTTAAAAGGCTTTATTTAAAAAACACACCCCAGTTATAATATTTTTTTTAAAATTGGTTAACACTCAAAAAATAAATTTTAAAAATTTTATAAGGATTTAATCAGCACTTCCTTAATTAAGATAATCAAACTGTCAAACGTTTAACCAAAAAGTGTTTTTACTGTGTCAAGTAAGCTTTCCTGTTCAAGTCTAATTTTATAATCCGGAGTTGAAAAACTATACACTATATCTTTATTCTTATCCGCCAAATAAACAGCAGGAACAGGCAGATTATGATGTTTTTCACCACTATCTTTTTCAATATCTATTTTATATTCGTTAAGATAGAGAGAAACTGTGCTGTCATCTAAATGAAACCCAAGACCAAAAGCCTCTGCCAATTCCATTTTACTATCTGAATAAAGAGGAAAGTTAAGTGAATTTTTCTCAATAAGCTCCATCAATTTTTCCGGTAAATCAGGTGAGATCACCAAAATTTCAAGCCCCATGCCCTTAATCTCATCAGCAATATTTTTTAATCCCAACAACTGTTGGACACAAAAAGGTCACCAGCCCCCACGATAAAAAATAATCAGCGAAGGTTTACCATTAACAATTTCATACAAAGAACGCTTCTCACCACTAAAACTTGTCAAAGGACAATCCGGAATCTTGTTTCCCAATACCAAAGGGGTAACCAGTTCGGCAGAATTTGCTATAGTCATCAAAATTCTCCTTTTTACAGGCTTGTTTAGCCCATATTTAAAATTATTATTTTAATGAAATGCTGATTAAATCATTATAAAATTAACTTTTGAATGTATTATTAATTTTTTTTAAAAAAGCTAATTTTATAACATGTTGATTTACAAAAAAACCTCTGCATGTTTTTAACAAAATTTTATATGCAAAAGCGAAACACAGAAAAAAAATAAAAAAAGGACTTATAAATTAATTCATAAGTCCTTGAAAATAATGGTGGGACCAGCAGGGGTTGAACCTACGACCAACCGGTTATGAGCCGGTAGCTCTACCAACTGAGCTATGGTCCCGAAGAAAAATAGATATATATTTTTTTTTAATAAGCGTCAAGATTTAAATACCTTAAATTTTAATTTTATTATAACAATTCACATTATCATTTAAATTAATTAATTTTTTTATCTTTTATACCAATATATTATATTCAAGAAACATTAAAATTTCAACTTAGTTTATCCATAATTTTCACTATTTTTTTTAAAACTATAATTATATCATTGCAAAAGAATTATTATTTTTTTATAATACATCAACAAAAGATGATAAGTATGAAATATTAAGTAGTTATATTAATATAAAATAAGGTTAAAAACATGGAAAAAGAAAAAATTGTTGGTATCTTAGGTGGCATGGGACCTGAAGCTACCATAGAATTTATGTATAGAATTATGAAAAAAACAACTGCACAAGTTGATAATGACCATATTCATTGCATTGTTGACCAAAATGCAAAAGTCCCCAACAGAGTAAAATCAATAAAGGGTGAAATAGCTTCAGCAGGCCCTGTTTTAGCAAAAATGGCTGAAAAATTAGAAGAACATGGCGCAGACTTACTTTGTATGCCTTGTAATACTGCCCATTATTATCTTGATGAAATTCAAAAAGCTTCTAAATTACCATTCATTGATATGTTAACTGCCACAGTCGAACAAATTAAATCAACTTTTCCTGATGAGAAAAAAGTAGGTATTTTAGCAACTTTAGGAACAATTGATTCGGGTTTATATGATAAAAGATTGAAAGAAGCAGGTTATACCCCTGTTCATCCTAACCCCACAATTCAAGACCGAGTCAGCAAGGTTATTGCAAGCGTAAAAGCAGGACAAAGCGACAAGGACGAAATTAATGAATTTAAAGATATTGTTACCAGCATGAGAAATGACGGTATTAATATTATGATTGCAGCCTGCACAGAACTTTCAGTTATTTGTCCAAAAGATGATAAAGGGGTTATTGATGCCCTTGATTGTTTGGTAGCCAAGGTCGTTTCTGAGGTTAAAGGTTAAACAAACCTCAAAAATGAACTGATTTTTATTAAAATTTTAACCAAAAGGATTTTTTTTATGTCTAAAAAAAATATCATTGCAACTAAAAATGCTCCTGCCGCCATCGGACCCTATTCTCAAGCTGCTTGCTATAATGGCCTAGTTTATAGCTCAGGTCAAATTCCTCTACCTTTGGAAGGCAGTGATCTTGTTGGCACTGATGTTACAGCCCAAGCCGAACAATGTTTTCAAAATTTAAAAGCCGTTCTTGAAGCTGCAAATGCAAGCTTTGACACTGTTATTAAAACAACTGTTTTTTTAACAACCATGGACAACTTTGCTGCATTTAACGCTGTTTACAGCAAATATTTTTCAAGTGATTTCCCTGCAAGGTCTTGCATTGCTGTGGCCGGGCTTCCTAAAAATGCTTTGGTTGAAATTGAAGCTATTGCATACATTAAAGACTAATTTTTTACAGGTTTTTAAATAATTAAAAATTTAACTCTGAATTTTTCAGAGTTAAATTTTTTTAAAAACATTGTTTAGACTTGACCTTCTGTAAATAATTCTTAAATTTATAGATGGAAACAATAAAAAAACTTATTTTTATTGAAATATAGAATTAACAATTAACCCTGTGGAATAATTATGTCTCAAATTGAGAACAATCAATTGGAAGAAATTTTTTTGGAATATGAAATTTTTACTGCTCAAATTGAAAAAATTTTTGCAGATATGACTGAAAAATATCCTCAAGAAATAAAGTGTGAAAAAGCTTGCGGCGATTGTTGTCATGCTGTTTTTGACCTATCTTTGGTGGAAGCCATATCAATAAACAGAGCTTTTCACGAAAAGTTTGATTATGGCAATACACGTTCATTTATTATGGATCAAGCTAACAATGTCGACAGAACTTTAACCAAGCTAAAACAACAATTTTTCAAGGACACCCAAAAGGGTTTATCCGATGAAGAAATTATGCAAAAAGCTTCTCAAGTTAAGGTTCGATGTCCTCTTTTAGGAAGTGATGACACTTGCCTTTTATATGAAGCCCGCCCCATAACATGTAGAGTATATGGGATTCCCACCGTGATTAATGGAAAAGGCCATGTTTGCCCAAAGTGCAATTTTGAACAGGGTGGTCAATACCCAACATTACACTTAGATAAAATTCAAGACAGACTTGCACTTATGAGCAGAAAAATTTCCAAAGTCTTGGGTTCAAAGTATTCTGAACTGCATAATGTCTATGTTCCTGTTTCCATGGCATTGATCAATAAATATGATGATGCCTATCTTGGAATAAAAACAATTCAAAAAGCAAAGAAAAAAAATGAAGTCACCTCTTGGCTAAATATAAGCTGAAATTATTATTTTAGATTTAAGAAAGCACTAATTTAATCAGTGTCTTACTTAATATAACAAAAGGTATGAGAGGAAAACATGCCAATAAATATTCCTGCCAGCGTATATAGAGATAGCACACCACCTGATTTAACCGAAGAACAAGAACAATTAAAGCTTGATTTATATAACAAAATACCGGAAAGACGACGTAAATTTATTGATCGTATTGGCTATGAAAATTGGGATCCATTCCCAAAGCCAAATGACCCCTTGGAAATTCGTAAAGATGTTTCACAAAGAACAACTCAAGAACTTGTAAGAGACTTCTTTCAATCTCGCCCAAAAGATGAAAATCAAAGCAATGCCTATAGACAAGCGGCCCTAGAAATTGCCATTGGAATTATCAATAAAGATGAAAAATATCTGGGATATTTTGAATTTGCCATTTGGTATTACAATCTTCTTGAAAAGGAAGGTTTGTTAAACAATATACAATCATAAACCAACAACAGATAACTCTTATCTATATAATAAGGAACATTATAACATGAAAGAACGCTATGATTCTCTTGATGAATATATCGCTGATTTAAAAGAAGAAATTTCTCAAAGTGAAAATTGTGCCAACCACTATTATCAACTTGGTATGGCCATGCTTGCCAAACAAGATTATTCAGAAGCTGAAGAAGCATTTTTAAGTGCAGTACGCATTTCACCACGCTTGGCAGAAGGTTTTGTTCAACTTGGTGGGCTTTGTTTGCAAAGAAATGATTATGAAGGTTGCTTGCGATATAATGAAGAAGCCTCCAATATCAGAGCAAAATATCCTGTTCCCATGGCAAATATTGGCTTTTGTCATTTACAAATGGGCGAATTAAAAAAAGCAAAAAGTGCATTAAATAAAGCCATTAAATGGGATCCAAACTTTTTGCAAGCCCGAACCACCTTGGCTTCTGCTTTTTTTATGGAAGAAAACTATGATGCTTGTATTGAAGAAAGTACAAAGGTTATCAGACAAGAAGCTGGGTTTGCACCCGCTTGGAATAATTTGGCTTTAGCCTACTTTGAAAAAGGAGAATACAGTAAATCCGAAGAAGCTGTCAAAAATGCCCAAAAATTTGGGTATGAAGTGCCTGCCCCATTTATTGCAGAATTGCAAGAAAAACTTGGATCATAATTTTGATTATATCCAAATATAATTTTAACCGCCCTATTTTAAAGATTGATAATATAACGGCGATATGAAGGAAAATTTATGAGTAAAGATTTTAACCGCGACAATGATGACGACGGTTTTTTTAACAAGAAAAAAAAATATGACGGACAAGAAAATTCCGGTGAGTATAGGAATAGATCGCACGTTGAAAATAGGGAATCAAGAAATAAGTCTGACAGAAATGACAATAGATTTAAACCCAAAAGACCAAGCAGAGATTTTAATAGGGATAAAGAGTCTAATAGGGACGGGGACTTTGGCAAAAAAAATAATTTTAGAGGTAATAAATTTGAAAAAAATGGATCTTCCCCAAGACCATTTAAAAAAGATTTTAATAACTTTAAAGACAAAGATTTTTCTAAAAAAAGAGATTTTAAATTTGGTAAAAAAGATTCTGAATTTGGTGAAAAGAAAGAATTTCGCAGAGAACCAAGGGAATTTAATAGAGAATCTCGTGGAGAATCAAGAGA
>CAYJGE010000142.1:0-7959 GCA_964369835.1 uncultured Mailhella sp. | reverse complement strand
AACAAAGTTTGAAAAAATCATTGGGGTTTGCAAAGGGAGTCACTCCCTTTGCTGGCAGGGGCAACGCATCTAATTTTTCTTGAGGGGGAAAACCACGTTTTTTTTGAAAAAAAACGAGTTTTTCCCCCTCAAACGTAAGCAATCGCTTCCCCCTTTCCTTAAAAAACATTTTATTAAGTAATAATATAACTATTTTGATTTATTAATATTTTATTTAATGTCTAAAATCAAAAATCATTCCATAATTATGTTTTTTTAAAACCGGAATGGCGTGCCTTTGCTGGGGGTTTGGGGGCAAAGCCCCCAAATTGGAATAACGTGTGGTTTTCCCTCCCAAGAAAAATTAGCCAAACAAAGGCGGAAAAATCCAATCGCTTTCCTGATGAAAATTATCTGTTAAAACAGAATGTTCTAAGGGAATATTTTTATTTGAGATGCAATAATTTTTCAATATTTTCCTTAGATTCTCACGCCTATTATTAATTTGTTCAAGTTCTTGTTTAACTAAATCAAACCAATTTAAACCAAAATAATATTTTTCTTCATCCAAATAATTATAATCACATTTAGGTAATTGATTTAATTCAGATTTATCCTCCAAGAAAGATGAATGATATAAAGATAAGTTCACAAGGGGATTTTTTTCTAAACTGGATTTAATATATTTTTCAGGCTCTAAATGCATTAAGAAGCCTTGTGAATGAAAAGGTTTATGGCATGGTAATTCACTAAAATCATTGTTTTTATTATAAATACATTTTTGTTGTTCATTGCAAGGTGAGCAATTACAATTTGCTTGCCAAACCCTATGTCCAATTCCATAGGGGCCTGTTTCAAAACAATTGGCAGATGAAAAATAATAGGCTTCTACCAAAACCCCAAAATGGGCTGCCAAATGGGCAAGACCTGTATCGGGGCTAAGCAACAAGTTTAAATCTTTTATATAATCAATTAAAGTGATTAAACTTGTTTTACCTGTGAGATTTTGAATATTTTTAAACTTTGTTGGTAAGAAATTAATTATTTCCTTTGCCAATTTTTCTTCAAACTTTGTGCCGAATAGAAATAGGGGCTGATTATTTCCATATTCTTGTAAAATTTTTTCATAATGAATTTGAATTATTTTGGCATAATTTTTTGGAGTAAGAGAACGTCGAAGATTTTGTCCTGCAACAACAACCCCAAGTCCATTCCCTTTTGCCTTGGCAATAGGGTTAACCAAATGGGCTGAAATTGGTTTTTCTGCAAAATATGCCCAATAATCCATTAAATTAAGTGGAGTATTTTTTCTGTCTTTCATCCATCTAAAGGCCATTTTTACCCATAAGGAATGTCTGTCATAGGTGGTATTTCGTGAAAATCCTTGCAATTTCTCAGGATCAAATAAAGTATTGATTCTTTGTGAGAATATAGAAAAATTTAATGGGTATATTTTATCAAAGTTCTCATTTTTTAAAATTTTAAACAATTTTAAATTATGTTCAAACATTGATACACAACTGACATTATGCAAATAAATTCCATGAATTTTTGCAAAAGGATATATTATTTTAGCAAGTTCAACTAAATTATTATCAACTAAAAGATGTAAATCAGCTTCAGATTTTAAAGATAAAATTAATCTTTTACTTTGAATAATGTCGCCTAATCTTGCTAATTGGGTTACTAAATATTTTGCCATACTATTTTTTAATTGAGATGAAATTCATTTTTTGAACCAAAATGCCTGACGGACAACGGACAAACGAGTTTTTCACCCTCAAACTACCCTTTTTTTAAATATTATTTTCTGATAACTTTCTATTGTGCAGAGGTCTCTTATCACAATTGATTAGTGAAAATTTCTTATTTTTGCCATTTTTTCAAACAAAGTTTGAAAAAATCATTGGGGTTTGCAAAGGGAGTCACTCCCTTTGCTGGGGGTTTGGGGGCAAAGCCCCCAAATTGAAATAAAGTGGGTTTTCCCCTCTCAATAAATATTAATTACAAATTTCAAGCATGCGAACCAGAGAAAGTTTTGCATCATGAACTAAGCTTTTATCTATTTCAACCGGTTCTGCTTTATTTTCCATAATATCTTCCAAGGTTTTACAGAGCAGAGCTTCCGTAACTTTTGCCATGTCGGGGCAAATGGCATTGTAAAGTGGAATAACATTTACTCTTGTACTTTGTTGTTTGGTAAGTCGATTCACCAAATTCACTTCTGTACCAATGATAATTGTGCTATTGTCTTTGGCTTCTTCTGCCATTTTGATTAAATAGGTTGTTGAACCTGAACCATCTGCCAAATTTACGATTTCTTCAGGACATTCAGGGTGAACATAGATTTTTGCATCAGGATATTTTTGGCGCATATTTTGGATTTGTTCAATGGTAAAATATTCATGAATTGGGCAGCAACCATCCCAAAATAAAATTTTGGCTTTTTCAATGGCTTCATAATCCAAATTATCTCCATTATTTGTAATATTTAAAGTATGGCGTTTGTCCTTATCAATATTTAGGGTATTTGCCATATTGCGTCCCAAGTTGCGATCAGGAAGAAATAAAACACAATCGGCTTGTTTTTCTGCCCAAGCAAGCATGGTTTTAGCATTGGCGGAAGTGCAAACAGCGCCACCATGTTTTCCGACAATGGCTTTTACAGCCAAAGATGTGTTTACATAGGCTAGGGGAATGATTTTTTTACCTTTTGCTTTAATTTTCTCAATAATAGTGTCCAATACGTTGGCAGGAGTCATTTCGGCCATTAGACAAGAAGCAGTTTTTTCAGGTAAATAAATATGTTGTCCCTCTTTTGCAAGTAAACAGGCAGATTCTGCCATAAAGTGAACACCGCAAAAAACAATGTGTTTTGCTTCAATATTATTTATTAATTGAGCAAGTTGAAGTGAATCCCCTGCAAAATCAACATAATTAATCACATCATCATGTTGATAGTGATGCCCCATGATTACTAAATCTTTTCCAAGCTTATTTTTTATATTTATTATTCTTTCTGAAAAATTATTTTGCATTAAATATCTCCATAAATACGATTTATTCTAAGGCTAAAATCAGCAATTGGTGCTGAATGAGTAATTCTTCCGACTGATATAAAATCAGCGGGACGAGTTGGTGAAGAAAGTGCCAGCTTTCGAATATTTGCCAAGCTTACTCCCCCACTGATTTCTGCGTCTATTTCTTTTGGAATTAACGGTAAACAAATGTTTAACATATCAGTATCCATGTTATCAAGTAAAATTCGACTTGGTTTTGCTTGAACTGCTTCCAATACTTCGGCTTGATTTCGACATTCAACAATGATTGGCGGGCATTTTTCCAAATATGTACTTCTTAGTTTTTCAACTGCATTACTAATTGATTTTGATGCATCAATATGATTGTTTTTAATCATAAGCATATGAGATAAATTTAAACGATGATTAAAACCACCTGCTTTTTTTACGGCATATTTTTCTAAATATCTAAGTCCTGGCAAGGTTTTTCTTGTATCATTCAGTTTAACTTTTGTTCCCTCAAGTTCTTTTAAATATTGTTTTGTCAGATTTGCAATACCACTTAGATGGGTAATGAAATTTAAAATTATTCGTTCAGCTTTTAATAAAAGTGCTGTTTTAGTTTTTATTGTGGCAATTTTTGTATTATTTTCAACAGTATCACCTTCAGACACATAAAACTTTATCAGTTTACCAACATTTTCAAGACCCATTTCTTCTAAAATAAGAGGAATAAGTATTAATCCGACTACACTTGTTTTTTCACGACTGATTAAATTTGCCTCAGAAATATCATTTTCTGAAAAAATACCATCTGAGGTTAAATCTTTTTCATCTTCCAAAATAGCTAGACTTATTATCTTTTTTGTATAATAAGTTCCTGTTTCTCCTAATTCTTTTTCTATTTCATTAAACATATAGCTCCCAAATAAATTTTTTAGCTAAAAAACAAACTTGCTCCTTACTCAATTAAGTGATAAGCAATTTTTTAAGGAAAATGGTTTTAAATTTTTTATTATTAAAGAAACGTTGATTAAATCAGCGCTTATTAAACATTTTTGCTTTATTTTTAAATGATAATTTTCTTTGGGGCTAAACGTCAAGGAAAATTTATAATTAAGTTTTTTAATTTTTTATCATTTTTAAAATTAAACATATACTATTTAAGTTAAAATAACTTCAACTTTTTAAAATAACGCTTGTTTTGGCACTTAACAACAGTAATTCCATATGGAATTACTATATTATTAAAGATATTTAAACAAAGTAAATCAGATGTTAGAAAATCAAACAGAAGAGCAAAACACAAAAGATGAAACCTTTGATCCATCTTTAAATAATTTAGCAACCATTATTGCTAATAATGAAATTTTAGATTTTAATAATAATGAAAAAGATGAATCTTTTGATGTAGATGATGAAAATTCACAAACCCATGCCACAAAAAATATCGCAGAAAACACCATAGATAATGAAGATTCGGCAAATTTAGAAGAAAATTTGGCAGAAAATTTAGAAGACATGGAAAAAAATGATCCATGTAGTTCTAATTTTGAAGGCAGTGATTTTGCTCACCCTGCCGACATGGCAGAACATTTGGAATCATTACCGTTTGAAAAACAAATCTGCATGTTATCTCAGCTTGATACGGAAGAAGCTGCCAATACTCTAGCCGAACTTGATCAAAGTGCCGCCGGTGACTTAATTGAAAACCTAGATGCAGAAGATGCAGCAAAGATTTTATCTGCCATGGATAAGGACGATGCCGTTGACGTTTTAGATGAAGTTGACGAAGCTCACCGTAACATGCTCCTAAATACCTTGGCTCCTGAAGAAGCCATGGAACTTAGAGCTCTCTTGACCTTTGACCCTGACACGGCTGCCGGGGTTATGAACACCGAAATTATTATTATTTCCCAAAGTGAAAGTGTTGATGATGCCATTCACCATATAAGAATAGAGCTTGAAGACAAGGAAATGCCATATTATGTTTATATTGTTAATGAATTTGATAAACTGGTTGGCATTATTTCCCTTAGAGAACTTATGCTTTCAAGACCAAATACATTAATTGAAGACCTACTTTCAGATAAAAGAGAATTAATTACTGTAGCTTATGACTTAGATAAATCTGAAGTTGCCAGAATTTTAAGTCACTATAACTTTTTAGCAGTACCTGTTGTGGATAGACAAGGACATTTAATGGGAGCAGTAACTCACGATGATGTTATTGATATCATTCAAGAAGATGCAACATCTGATCTCTTAGGCATGGTTGGTGCAGGGCAAGATGAAGATATTTATACTCCATGGTATGAATCGGTCAAACTTCGTTTACCTTGGCTGTTTATTAATATGTTAAATTCCTCGATTTCAGCCTATATTGTGTATTTATTTGAAGGTTCAATAGCACAAATGGCCTTTTTGGCTGTTCTTATGCCCATGGTTGCCAATCAAGCAGGTAATACAGGACAACAAGCTCTGGCAGTTATGATCAGACAATTGGCAACGGAAAAGTTTGACAATAAAAAATCTTGGAAAGCCGTGCTTAGGGAAAGTAAAATTGGTTTTGTAACCGGTATTATAATGGCTATTTTTGCCATAGGAATTATTTGGTTAATCACAAATAATATGTTACTTGGAGTAATAATGGGGGCTTCCCTACTGCTTGATATGATTTTAGGTTCAATTGCCGGAGGTTCAATTCCCCTAATATTAAGAGCAATTGGACGTGATCCTGCTCAAGCTTCAAGTATTTTTTTAACTGCTTTAACAGATGGTGCTGGATTTTTTATATTTCTTAGCTTTGCCAGTATATTTATTTTATAGGAAAAAAATTTAAAATGAAATCATTACGATATTTTTTATGTGGTTTGGCTATGGGAGCAGCAGATACTGTCCCCGGTGTTTCCGGTGGAACCATTGCTTTTATTACAGGTATTTACACTCAGCTTCTTGATGGTATAAAATCCATAAATATTAATTTCTTCAAGCTTTTGTTTAAGGGTGAAATAAAAAAAGCTCTGGCCTTGGTTCCTTGGAGTTTTGGTATTCCCTTGGTTTTAGGTATAGGCATAGCAATTTTTTCCTTGGCCAATGTGGTTGTTTTTTTACTTGAAAACCATACAGAATTCATTTGGTCTTTTTTCTTTGGGCTCATTTTAGCCTCACTTTATATTTTAGGTAAAGAAGTTACTCAAATAAAAGCTAATAAATGTAATAATATTTTCTCACTGATTTTATTTGTTATTGGCGCCTTATTTGCCCTATGGATTACTTTTGCCACTCCTGTTGCCCTGACACCATCACCATTAATTACCTTTGTATCAGGCTTTATTGCCATTTGTGCCATGATTTTACCCGGAATTTCAGGCTCTTTTATCTTGGTTATCATGGGACAATATCACTACTATTTAGAAGCTGTCAGTCAACTGAATTTTTCAGTGATTATAATTTTTATCATGGGTGCAATGGTAGGTCTTTTATCAATTTCACGTTTGGTCAGCTTTTGCTTAAGAAAATTTTATAAATCAACTTTATCATTTTTAACAGGAATTTTAGCAGGCTCACTAGCTCTTTTATTTCCCTTTAAAAATATTCAAAACCAAAATCTTTCAAGTATCACTTTAACTTTTTTATTGATTGGTCTTGGAATTTTAATTCCTATAGTAATAAATTACTATGGAAAAAAACTGGATAGTTCAAATTAAAATTTTAAATTTAAGGATAATATATGATAGGAATTTCAAAACTTTACTGTAATCAAGTCGAACCTTCCGATGCCTTACGTTATGGCAGACAGTCAGGTTCCCTTCCCTCACACCTTTTACAATTTTCTGCCGACAAAAAACCTGTTGTTGTTTGGAATATGACTCAAAGGTGTAATCTAAAGTGTGTACACTGTTATGCACATGCCTTAAAAGAAGATGGGTCAGACCCAATTTCTACTGAAAAAGGTAAAGAAATTATTGATGATTTAGCAAAATTTGGCGCTCCTGTAATGCTTTTTTCAGGTGGAGAACCACTTGTACGCAAAGATTTACCCGAACTTGCAAAATACGCAACTTCTAAAGGTATGCGTGCCGTTATTTCCACAAATGGTACTTTAATTAACAAAGAGATGGCAAAAGTATTAAAGGAAGTCGGGCTTTCCTATGTGGGCGTTTCTCTTGATGGCGGTGAAGAAATTCATGATGACTTTAGAGGTGTAAAAGGTGCATACCAAAAAGCTCTTCAAGGTCTTGAATATTGCAGAGAAGAAGGAATTAAAGTTGGGCTGAGATTTACCATCAATAAAAGAAATGCCGATGAAGTTCCAAAAATATTCAAACTAATGAAAGAAAGAGAAATTCCAAGGGTTTGTTTCTATCATTTAGTTTATTCAGGTCGTGGCAGTGAACTGATAAAAGAAGATTTATCCCATACTGAAACTCGTGAAATGCTTGATTTAATTCTAGATGAAACAAAAGCTCTTTATGATGCGGGATATGAAAAAGAAGTTCTTACCGTAGACAATCACGCCGATGGCCCATATCTATGGATGAGGCTTTTAAAAGAAGATCCAAAAAGAGCCAAAGACGTTTTTGAACTGTTACAATTTAACGAAGGAAATAGCTCAGGGCGTGGCATTGGCTGTATTTCATGGAATGGAGACGTTAGTGCAGATCAGTTCTGGAGACATCATGTTTTTGGCAATGTTTTGGAAAGACCATTTTCAGAAATTTGGCTTGATCAAAATATCGAACTACTTCACAAATTAAAAGATAAAAAACCTCACGTCAAAGGACGCTGTGCAAGCTGTCGTTTCCTAAATATCTGTGGAGGAAACTTTAGAGCCAGAGCTGAAGCTATTTATGACGACATCTGGGCTGAAGATCCGGCTTGCTACTTAACAGACGAAGAAATTAAGTAAACAGTTCACTGATAGGTCGGATTGAGGGGGGAAACCCCATTTTTTTGA
>CAYJGE010000141.1:0-8000 GCA_964369835.1 uncultured Mailhella sp. | reverse complement strand
GTGGGGGAGAGCTCGAGAGGGGAGAACTTTTTCAAAAGTTCCCTCTCTCGAAAAAGTCAGAAACACACCATAATATGTAAGAGGAAAATTATGCTAAATGATCTAATTCTACAATTGCAAAGTTTTGTCAAAACAAGTCCCAGAAATTATATTTTTGAGGAAGAAGCAATTCAAAAAGAATATGCAGGACAAAGTCTTTTTGAAGAACCTATTTTTGCGGTATCAAGTGCAGAAGATCCTTTATTTTTGGATTTGAAAAAAAGTGTTATCGGTGAACATTTTCGATTGCCCACAGAGTGGAATGAGGGAGCAAAGAGTGTAATTTCTTTCTTTTTTCCTTTTAATGATAAGATTATAAATTCAAATAAAATTGTTGGTGATCCTTCCGATCTTTGGTTGCACGGACGTTTTGAAGGTCAGGAATTTGTGAAAACCATGGCATATTATGTGGTGGATTATTTTGAACGCCATGGTTATAAAAGTGTTTATCCAATAGATATGCCTGAATTTTTTGCGGTAAGGGAAGATCCAAAGTTGGGCTTTAGCAGTAATTGGTCTGAACGTCATGTTGCATTTATTTGCGGACTTGGAACTTTTGGTTTTTCCAAGGGAATAATTACCAAAAAGGGCATGGCAGGTAGACTGTGCAGTATTATAACCGAAGCAGAGCTCCCAATTACACCACGTTATTATACCGATATTTATGAAAATTGCATTATGTGCGGAGCCTGTATCAAGCGTTGTCCTGTTAATGCAATTTCCTTGGAAGAGGGTAAAAAACATTCGCCTTGTTATGCTTTTGGTCAGATTATAAAGGAGAAATATGCTCCTCGTCGTGGCTGTGGTAAATGCCAAACCCATGTGCCTTGCACAAAACAAATTCCTAAAAAACAAATTTTTCATAGATAAAAAACAGAGTTTTTTCCTGAAAAAGGCAAAATATTAAAAAACAGAGGAAAAAATATCTATAATTAAGTTAGTAAAATTAGTATATTATAAAAAAAATAAATTTTTTTCAAAAAAAGTGAAAAAAAAGCTTTACAAGTTTGAATCTATTTTATATAACTCTTTTCACGGACGAACTGGAAGAAACTTTCGGTTTGTAAGACTAGGTAGCTGGCGTAGCTCAATTGGCAGAGCTCCTGATTTGTAATCAGATGGTTGCGGGTTCAAGTCCCATCGCCAGCTCCATTTTTTTGACTTCGTTCGTACTAAAAGCGTGGTGGGGTTCCCGAGTGGCCAAAGGGAACAGACTGTAAATCTGTCGTCAGTGACTTCGATGGTTCAAATCCATCCCCCACCACCAGCATAAAGCTGGTAAAGCTGTAGGAGACAGTGCGCGCTGTCGGGGAACTACTGCATAAAAATACTGAGCGGGAATAGCTCAACGGCTAGAGCATCAGCCTTCCAAGCTGAGGGTTGCGAGTTCGAATCTCGTTTCCCGCTCCATCCCGATATTTTCTATCGCAATAATCCCCCTAAAAAGAGTCGCGTTAACAATCTACAAATTTTGGTTGAATGGTATTTTCCACAAAGCTTTTTTTATTTAAAGCATGTGGTCAAAAATGTTTTTAAAAATAAATTAAGCACATATAATTTTATAAGTAACCAAATTAGGAGACTTCTCATGGGTAAGGAAAAATTTTCGCGTACAAAACCCCACGTCAATATTGGTACCATCGGACATATTGACCATGGTAAAACAACTTTGACAGCAGCTATTACCAAAGTTGCAGGTTTACTTGGAAACGGTAAATTTGTTGATTATAACAGTATTGACAAAGCACCCGAAGAAAAAGAACGTGGTATTACTATTGCGACAGCACACGTAGAGTATGAAACTGAGAACCGTCACTATGCTCACGTTGACTGCCCTGGTCACGCAGACTATATCAAAAACATGATTACAGGTGCCGCACAAATGGACGCAGCTATTATTGTTGTTGCTGCAACTGACGGACCTATGCCTCAAACAAAAGAACATATTCTTCTTGCTCGCCAAGTTGGTGTTCCTCATCTTGTTGTTTTCATGAATAAATGTGACCAAGTTGATGACGTTGAACTTCTTGAGCTCGTAGAAATGGAAATGCGTGAACTTCTTATCAGTAACGGTTTCCCAGGAGACGACGTTCCTGTAATTCGTGGTTCAGCTTTAAACGCTTTGAACACAGAAGATCCAAATTCTGACGATGCTAAACCTGTCAGAGAACTTCTTGATGCTTGTGACAGCTATATTCCTGATCCTATCCGTGAAATTGATAAACCATTCCTAATGCCTATCGAAGACGTATTTTCAATTTCAGGTCGTGGTACAGTTGTAACCGGCCGTGTTGAAAAAGGTGTTGTTAAAGTTGGTGAACAAGTAGAAATCGTTGGTATTAAAGACACAATGACCACAACTTGTACAGGTGTTGAAATGTTCCGTAAGCTTCTTGATCAAGGTGAAGCAGGCGATAACGTTGGTGTTCTTCTTCGTGGTGTAAAACGTGAAGAAGTTGAACGTGGTCAAGTTCTTGCTGCTCCAAAATCAATTACACCTCATAAGAAATTTAAAGCAGAAGTTTATGTACTTAGCAAAGACGAAGGTGGACGTCATACTCCATTCTTCTCAGGCTATCGTCCACAATTCTATTTTCGTACCACTGACATTACCGGTATCATCAACCTTGAGGAAGGTGTTGAAATGGTAATGCCCGGTGATAACGCTACATTTATTGTAGAACTTATTAACCCAATTGCTATGAACCAAGGTCTTCGTTTCGCTATTCGTGAAGGCGGAAGAACTGTTGGATCTGGCGTTGTTACCGAAATCTTGGAGTAAAAGATGCGCGTTAATATTTTGTTAGCTTGCACAAGTTGCAAACGACGTAATTACGCGACGGTAAAAAATAAAAAGAATACTACATCTCGTGTTGAGCTTAAAAAGTATTGCCCTTGGGAAAAGAAGCATACTATTCACCGCGAAACAAAGTAGTTAAAAATATAGCAGTTCCATTTTGAAAAATTAATCAAATTGGAAAAGGCTCACTTTATTACAAAATTAGATTTAAAATTTATATCATAAATTGATTAATGCAAAATCTAGTGATGAAAGTTAGCTTTTGCTGTCCCTTAACAATTCCTTACGGAATTGCTATAGAGCAGGTCAGTAGCTCTAACGGTAGAGCGCCGGTCTCCAAAACCGGATGATGGGGGTTCGAATCCCTCCTGGCCTGCCATTTTTTTTATTATATTCACTGAGGCTAAATAATGAGCAAGATACAGGAAAATAAAGAGACAACATCTCAAAATAGTGCTGAAAAAACAGTTAAAAATACTGTAAAAAAAAATAAAAGCAATAAACCAAGTTTTACTGAACGCTTTCGCAATTTTAAAGAATATCTCTTATTATCTCGTTTAGAACTACGCAAAGTTAGTTGGCCAACAATGAAGGAAACCAAAACTACAAGTTATGTTGTTTTAGGTTTTATTACCGTCATGGCAATTTTGCTTGGCTTGGTTGATTTATTATTGTCAAGTCTAGTTGCCTTAATTCTTTCATAGTTCCTTTGAACTTTAAAAAAAAAAGGATTATGAAATGGAAATTAATGAAGAATTTAATGCAGTCGATTTAAATGAAGATGCATTAAATAATGATCCAGAAAATGAAATAGATAATGATATTGAAGCTTCAAACAGCATTCATCCAATAGATGACATTAAAGATGAAGGAAATGAAATTTCATCATCTGAAGATATAATGTCAAATCAAAACATATCATCAATAGAAAATTCTCCCTCAACTTCTCATGAAAATGAATATCATAACTGGTATATGCTTCATACATATTCCGGTTTTGAAATGCGTGTGGAGAAACAAATCAATGAACTGAAAAGAACAGCTCAAGATAAAGGTTTGGTTCATCAAGTTCTGCTTCCTACTGAAAAAGTTATGGAAAGAGGAAAAGATGGGCAAAAGAAAACCACAGTACGAAAATTATTTCCGGGCTATCTTATGGTTCAAATGACCATGACTGATGAATCTTGGCATTTAGTTCAATCAATTCCAAAAGTAACAGGTTTTGTTGGCGGTAAAAATCGTCCTGCTCCTATGGGTAGTGATGATGTACGACGAATTTTAGATTTGGTTCAAAAAGGACAAGAAAATCCCGGACCAAGAATAAAATATGAGGTCGGTGACGAAGTCAGAGTTATTGATGGTCATTTTGGTGGATTTAATGGTATTGTGGAAAATGTAAATCCTGATAAGGGAAAACTTAAAGTTTCAGTATCAATTTTTGGACGTTTAACTCCTGTTGAACTTGATTTTATTCAAGTAAGCAAGGGATAACGTTATATAGATTTTATATAAAATACATGATTTAAATTATATAAAATATAATCAAAATCATAATATGAAATATAGCATTATAAGTTGTAAAATAAATAATGCCCCTTTCAATAAATTACTTATTGAATTTATAAAATAAGGATAAAATCATGGCCAAAAAAGAAGTAGGCAAAATTAAATTGCAAATTCCAGCAGGTGCTGCAAATCCATCTCCACCTGTAGGTCCTGCTTTGGGGCAACACGGTGTAAATATCATGGGTTTTTGCAAAGAATTTAATGCACGCACCCAAGATCAAAAAGGAATGATTATTCCTGTTGTTATTACCGTTTATGCTGATCGTTCCTTTACTTTTATCACAAAAACTCCTCCTGCTCCTGTTTTAATATTGAAAGCAGCAAATGTTGCAAAAGGTTCAGGTGAGCCAAACCGTAGTAAAGTTGGAACCATATCAAAAGCTCAGGTAGAAGAAATTGCAAAACTAAAAATGCCTGATCTAAATTGTAAAGACCTTGTTGGTGCTTGTCGTAATATTGAAGGTACGGCTCGCAGTATGGGTATTGTTATTAAAGAAAGTTAATTGGTGCTGTTAGCCAATCGATTGAGCGTGATATTCTCGTTTTTCGTTGGACTCGCCGGTACTACCCTCTAAGGGTAGGAGATTCAAAACCATTGCGCAAAAAAAAGGAATAATTATGCCCAGGCATGGAAAAAAATATCGTAAAGTTGTTGAAGGGTTAGATCTAACAACCCTTTTGACTGTAGAAGAAGCAGTCGCAAAATCTTTGGAAGCTTCTTTTGCAAAGTTTGATGAAACAGTTGATGTGGCACTTGGACTTGGAGTTGATCCAAAATATTCTGATCAAATGGTCAGAGGTGCAGTTTCCTTACCACATGGTTTAGGAAAAACCGTCAGAGTTGCTGTATTTTGTAAGGGTGATAAACAAGCAGAAGCTAAAAATGCAGGTGCTGATATTGTTGGTGCCGAAGACTTGGTTGATATGATTAAATCAGGTCAAATGGATTTTGACGCTGCTGTTGCAACTCCCGATGTTATGGCACTTGTAGGTCAAGTAGGTAAAATTCTTGGACCTCGTGGACTTATGCCAAACGCTAAAACAGGAACTGTTACATTTGATGTTGCAAAAGCTGTGCAAGAACTAAAAGCCGGTAAGGTTGACTTTAAAGTTGATAAAGCCGGTGTACTTCATGCACCTCTTGGTAAAGTTTCCTTTGGTTCTGAAAAAATTCTCGGTAACTTAAAGGCTGTTTTAGATGCTGTTCAACGTTTAAAACCAAGTTCTGCAAAAGGACAATATATGGTTAAAATGGCTGTTTCCACAACCATGGGACCGGGTTTTAAAATAGATACAACACATATAAGAAAATTCATTGAAGGTTAATTTATAATCTTTGATGTATCAAACAATGGATTGAAATAAAGAGTCGAAGACGGTAGGTAATTGTAAATCCTACTTAGACATACTTTGGCTCGGCATTTCTTAAGACTTAACCCAAACGTGAGGAGAATTCCGTGAATAGGTCAGAAAAAGCAACCATTATTGAGCAATTGCAACAAAAAGTTGCAGAGGCTAATATTGTAGTTGTAACTGATTTTAAGGGTATGTCGGTAGAAGAGCTGACCAAGCTTAGAGTAAAAATCCGTGAAGCCGGTGGCGAATATTATGTCGTCAAAAATACTCTTGCTAGGATAGCTTTAGCCGAAACAGCACATGTTGCTATTGCAAACGATTTTAAAGAAAACTGTGCTATTGCTCTTGGATTTAGTGATCCCGTGGCTATTGCCAAAGCGGTCAGTGACTTCACAAAAGAAAGCAAGCTTTTTAAAGTTCGCCATGGTAGCCTTGATGGCAAACCATTAGATGCAAACGGAGTTGATGCTCTTGCTAAACTTCCAAGCAGAGAACAATTGCTTGCCCACGCTTTGTCCACCATGAATGCTGTGCCCACAAATTTTGTGTCACTTATGGCAAATATGGTTCGTCCTCTTCTTTATGTACTCAAGGATCTCGAATCCAAAAAAGCCGCCTAATGGCTTTGTATGTAAAAGACTGCAAAATCGCATTTTTATGCCAAAGTAATTTTAAACATTTTTAAGGAGAAATCCAATGTCCGTTACTAAAGAACAAGTTGTTGAATTTATAGCTAATATGACTGTACTCGAGCTTTCTGAATTTATTAAAGAACTTGAAGAAAAATTTGGTGTTTCTGCTGCTGCTCCTGCAGCTGCCATGGTTATGGCTGCTCCTGCAGCTGCTGCTGAAGAAGAAGAAAAAACTGAATTTGATGTTATCTTGAAAGATGCTGGTGCTAATAAAATCGGCGTTATCAAAGTAGTTCGTGCTCTTACAGGTCTTGGACTTAAAGAAGCTAAAGATAAAGTTGATACAACTCCTTCTTCAATCAAAGAAGCTGTTTCTAAAGATGAAGCAGAAGATGCTAAAAAACAACTCACTGAAGCCGGTGCTACTGTTGAAGTAAAATAAGTATCTTTTATATAGATTACTAAAGTCCCTAAATTTAGGGACTTTTTTTTTAATTTGCATTATTTAATTTAGTGATTATATATTAATAATTAATGTTGTTGGTCAATGTTGTTGGTTTATATCAGGAGTTATTAATGATAAAACATGTAATATTTTTAACAATTTTATTTATAAATGCTTTGCTATATATATTTGAATATCCACCTTTTGATGCAAATGCAAGTCCAAGATTTCAAGAAAATTCGGAGTATAAAATGCCTAAATTAAATGATGAAGAAATCAGGGTTATAATAGATAAGGGAACTGAAGCGCCATTTTCAGGGCAATATAATAGTGAAAAAAGAGATGGAGTTTATCTTTGTCGCCAATGCGGAAAACCTCTTTATCACTCAGAAGATAAGTTTGACTCAGGTACAGGCTGGCCCTCTTTTGATGATCAAATTGCTGAGAATGTAAAACGTGTTCCCGAAGGTTTTGGTCGTGTTGAAGTTGTTTGTCATGAGTGTGGAGGACATCTTGGGCATGTCTTTGAAGGCGAAGGTTTTACCAAAAAAAATACCAGACACTGCATCAATTCTGTTTCTCTTTCCTTTGTTCCAAAAAATAATATCAAAAAAGCTTACTTTGCAGGCGGATGTTTTTGGGGAGTTGAAGCTAATTTTGAAAAAATTCCTGGTGTGATTGATGTAATATCCGGCTACAGTGGAGGAATTACAAAAAATCCCGAATATCGCCAAGTAATAACAGGTGATACAGGTCATGCCGAAAGTGTAGAAGTTGTTTACGACAATTCAGTTGTTGACTACGAAACCCTTGCCAAAGCCTTTTTTGAACTTCATGACCCAACTCAACTTAACATGCAAGGTTTTGACGTGGGAACCCAATATAGAAGTGCTCTTTTTTTCAATGATGACCAAGAAAAAGAAATTGCAGAAAAATTAATTAAAATTCTAAAAAATAATGGCTACAATGTGGTAACTCAACTTACAAAATTTGATAAATTCTATCCGGCAGAAGATTATCACCAAAATTATATCGCTCGCACAGGCAGAGCCTGCTCCCTTCCTGTGAAAAGATTCTAATTTTTTTGAGAGGAAAAAACCACATGAGTCCAATTTGGGGGCTTTGCCCCCAAACCCCCAGCAAAGGCAGGGGCAACGCATCT
>CAYJGE010000140.1:0-8069 GCA_964369835.1 uncultured Mailhella sp. | reverse complement strand
CACAAATCAATTTTAATAAAAATATTTTTTAATATAAGAATTGGAATGACGTGAATTGATCACAGATTTTATATTTATTTTTTAGAAAGTTAGTGCATAGTAAAAAAATAAGTATTATAAATAGTTATACTGTAAAATTTAGCCTAACACTAATGGAATCAACTAAGAATTTTTATTAAATTTATGTGCCCAGAAACTATTATTGACGGCAAGGCTTACGGCTATTAAAAAAGCAATACCCAAAGGTAGGAGAGAATCAACCAATAAAAACGCCACCAAAGCACTGATTGAAGCTGCCACAAAACTCTGACTACTAAAAAGCAAGGATGCCGCAAGCCCCGAACAATGGGCATAATCACGCATAAAGAGTGCCATGGTGTTTGGAACTATGCCACCATTACAAGCAACAGTACAAATAAGGCATGTAATATAAATTATTTTTTCCGGTTGAAAAATAGTACAAGATAAGAAAGCCAGTGCAAAGCAAAATTGAATGGAAAGAAAAGCCGCAAGGATTTTTTCAGGCGAGAAATATTTTAAAAGATAACTGGAAAGTCTGTTCATAACCATAACTCCTATAACAGGAAGGCTCATTAATAGGGAAAAATGTTTTTCAGACAAGTTGAAATATTTTTGATAAATAAAAGATGCATTGGTCAAGAAAATCATGATGATGCCGTAACTGCAACATTGGAGTGCAAGATACATCATGGAACGTTTGTTTTTGAGGATATGAATCAGTTTTGAATCTTGATTTTTCGTTTGATGAATGGGTTTTCCGAATGAAAGCATTTTTAAAGCAAAACATGCTACAAATATAGCCAAAAAAGCCAAAAAAGCAAAAATAGCTTGCCAAGGGGCAAAATAAATAATAAGTGTACCAACACTTGGTGCTATGGCAGGAGCCAGCATGACGATGAGGGCGACAAGAGAAAAAAGCTTAGCTGATTGTGTTCCTTCGCTGTGATCTCGAATAAGGGCTGCACTACAAATACTGGCCATGCCACCACCAAGGGACTGGATAATACGCCATATCCAAAAAAATTCAATGTTATCAACAATCATTAACATGATACTTGCTATTGTAAAAATACTTAAGCCACATAAAATAATAGGTAAACGTCCAAGTTTATCCGAGAGATTACCACCAATAAGTTGTCCAAGTGACATACCGAAAACAAACATACTGACAGTGATGGAAATTTGAGAAAGATCTGTGGAAAAGTGCTCTGCAATAATAGGCATAGATGACAAATATGTGTCTATACCAAAAGGTGGGATAGCACCTAAGCTTGCAATGAAAAAAATCATGATAGGGCTAATTTTTTGCATGAAAAACCTCTGTATAATATAAAATAATAGTAAAAATGAAAGCTAATTTAATGAAATATTGATTTTTAACCTTAGCCCCTGCATATTACCACGTCATTCCAATTCTTATAGTAAAAAATATTTTTTCAATCAATGATATAACAATTTTGATTTATTTATATTTTACTAAATTTAAAAAATCAAAAACCATACCAAAATTGTGATTTTTGAAAACCGGAATGGCGTGGGGGGCAAAGCCCCCAAATTGGAATAATGTGTGCATATTACTAAAATATTGTATCTGAAGTTTGACATTTAGAAAAGTTAATATTATCAGAAATATATAATATTTTTTCCTTTACGAGTAAGATCAATGAATGACAAAGCTTCAATAATTCCAATAGTCATAGAGAGACTGACTAAGTTAGAAATTGGCCAATGCCTGGATCTGCGAACATTTAAACGAAATAGGTCTGTGGCTATTGTACGTATAGAAAATGACAGTTTTAATGTCATTGAACGTGGTTTTTATGAGGAATCATGGCAAGGCTTGACATCAGAAAAAGTTAAAAAACTTTTGAAAACTTTGCTTAAGCGTGAATTTCCACGAAGCAATAAAATTCGCTTGTATACGCTTGAATCCTTTGAAGAGGCCGATGTAAATCGCATGGGGCACGGCTCAGGACGCTTTGGGGAATAATAAGTTTGCTTAAAATTTTTGGCTTGAATTTGTACAATAACTTGTTGCACAATTATCATGGTTAATTATTATGACTGACTAATAAAGTTTTCCATAAACAAAATAAATGAGGTAAATTATGAAAAAAAACTCTTTGATCCATAGCAATCTAACAATATTAGTGTTATTTTTATTTATATTTTCTTTTAGTGATGCTTTTGCAAATGCTCTTACAAAAGAAGAGGCAAAAGATGCAATTAATTCACTTTCAAAATCTCACCAAAATGAATTGAATAAAAATTTTGGAAATCAATGGGATAATGGAGAATTAATTTTAGGCTCACATAAAATGCCTTTTTATTATGAAGTTTATGGGCAAGAACCCCATGATGGCAGGTCTCTGTATATCTCCATGCATGGAGGAGGGGGAACAACAGCCCATGAAAATAATAATCAATGGGAAAATCAAAAACGTTTATATCAACCCAAGGAAGGAGTTTATTTTGTACCACGTGCCCCAACCGATACATGGAATATGTGGCATCAAGACTATATGGATAAATTTATAGAGCTTATCATTGCTTTAGCTGTAATCAAGGAAAATGTTAACCCCAATAAGGTTTATATCATGGGTTATTCTGCCGGCGGTGATGGGGTTTATCAATTGGGGCCAAGACTTGCAGATCTTTTTGCGGCTGCTGCCATGAGTGCGGGACATCCAAACGACGCCCATATTGAAAATTTAATCAATCTACCTTTTGCTATTTATATGGGAGGCAATGATTCTGCCTATAAAAGGAATGAAGTAGCAGCTGAATGGGGTGAATCTTTAGACTATCTTTCAGAAACTTTTGAGGGATTTTATATACATGATGTCAAAATATTTGAGGGTTATGGGCATTGGATGGAACTTAATGACGCTGTTTCCATACCATGGATGTCAAAATTTAAAAGAAATCCCATTTCTCAAATTGTTATTTGGATACAAGATGATGTTTTGCGTGATAATTTCTATTGGTTAAGTGTAAGTGGAGATAATAAATTTCAAAATGGCGAAATTGTTGCTTATTATGAAAATAATAACATTTATATTACAGAACCGACAAATGTGGATAGTTTCACCATCGGGTTAAATGATGAAATGGTAGATCTTGATAAAGATATAAGTGTTTATCGAAATGATAAACAAATTTTTCATGGAAAAGTTGGACGATTTTATAATAATATCAAACATGATATTGAAAATATGCGTGATACAGAATTGGTTTTTCCTGCAAAATTATTGGTAAAAGGCTATGAAGTTTTTCCATATGAGGAATAATTATCGCCTACTGTTCAGTTGATTTTTACTGTATAACTATTTATAATATTTGTTTATTGTTATGTGGTATCTTTCTGGAAAAATGAGTATAAAATCTATGATCAATTTATATAATTTGGTTTTTCAGGAGGGGGGAGTTTGAGGGGGGAGCATCCACGCCATTCCGGTTTTCAAAAATCACAATTTTGGTATGGTTTTTGATTTTTTAAATTTAGTAAAATATAAATAAATCAAAATAGTTATATCATTGTTAAAAAACAAATTTTTCTAATATATTGTTTTATAAATGTTTTTAAAAAATAGATTTAAAAATAATTAATTTTTTTTGAAAGTAAATTTCACAAGCGGATTGACGTGCCCAAACTCTGGTGATTGCTCATGTTTTAAGGGGAAAACCACATTTTTATAAATGTACTTTTCCCCTTAAAGTTGGAATAATGTGAAATATTTTAGCCTTGACTGGACTTTAGCTGGATAATCAATTGATTTAATCGAGAAGCTTGCTCTGCCAAATCATTTACTGCTACTGTTGCTTCACTCATATTATGTGTCATGGTATCTGCATTTGAAGTAACGGTGATTAAAGTATTACTAATTTCTTCAGAGGTTGCAGATTGTTCTTCAGCTGCAGTGGCTATTGAGCGAATTTGATCTGCTGATTTATCCACAAGGCTTAAAATTTCTTTTAGGCTTGTGCCGGCAAGATGAGCTTGATTTGTTGCCTCGGCAATATTTTCCACTGAAACATCCACATTAGCCATATTTGTTTCAACACTTGCTTGAACGCCTTTAATTGCATTTCCTACTTCTACGGTTGCACTCATTGTCTTTTCAGCTAATTTTCTGACCTCATCGGCAACAACGGCAAATCCTCTTCCTGCTTCACCTGCTCTTGCTGCTTCAATAGCTGCGTTTAGCGCAAGCAAATTAGTTTGGTCTGCAATATCAGAGATTACATTCATAATAGTATTGATTGATTCGGCATCAGCACCAAGTTGTAGCATATCTTGTTTAAGTTTCTTTGCCTGCTTGTCAACTCCTGCAATACTTTTCACAACAGTCTCTACAATTTGAGATCCATCATCTGCCCTTGTGCGTGCGTCATTTGCCACAGATGAAGCATTTCCTGCGCTACGTGCAACATCAACAACTGTATTATTCATTTCATTCATAGCAGTTGAAGTTGATTCAATTTGACGCTGAGACTCAATGGCCGCTTGTTCAGATTGTTCTATCTGTGCTCTAAGTTCAGTCGCAGTGGAAGCCACACGCGTTGCAATTTCATTAGCTTGGCTAGACATGGTTAAAATGGCATCACCTTGCTCATGAATTTTTGTGATATCATTTAAAAATTCTATATAACCCACAGGTTTACGATCTTGATCATAAAGTGGTAATGTCAATACATCAAAATACATATTTTTACCATTAATTAAACAAGGTGCTATAGCATTGGTGGATATACGTTTATTCATTGCATTAATTCCAAGGCAATGTTCATTTCCACAAGCAGGTGAATTAAATAATGATCCGCAATATTTTCCTATAGTGTTTTCTTCACCAAGAGTTTGTCTGGCTATTTTATTCATATAAATAATTTTATTGTCACCGGTAGCCGTAAAAATATTTGTAGGCATACCGTCGAGTAATTCTTGGTATGTATTTACCAAGCGATTAATAGAAACAATCAGCTTATGAAAACCACCGTGAAAGTTTTTTTCATCTGTCTTTAGAGTTAATTCACCGCAAGAAATCCTTGTGGATGTTTGTGATATTTCCTCAATAATGGTATTTAGTGTTAGAGGTATTGTGCGCATTGCATTTGCAAGTTGCCCTATTTCGTCTTTTTTATTTATATTTATATTTGTGGTTAAATTACCTTGGCTTATTTCTTTTGCAAAATCTGTAACAAGCTCTATTGGCTTTACAATAGCTTGCCGGGTAAATATATATGATATTATGGCTAAAGCTATAGTGATTGCCAGACAAATAGTTGTAATTCTTTCAGCATTTTTAAAGTCTTTACGGACTTCTTCTGCAATGCCATTTGTCCTTTGTAATAGGATTGAAGAAAACTTATTGATAGGAGACATGATTTTTTCAACTTCATTTCTGTATTGCTCACCAAATACAAGCTCCATCGCCTTTTGCTGATCAATATCACCTTTTATTGAATAATTTCCCCTTGAATCTTTAAATAAGCCCTGCATGGCATTCATGGCTTCTACTTCAATTTCAACCAAGGTATTTGAAAGTTTATTTGATTCCTCAAGAAGATTAAATTCTTGATTTGTAACTCCATACTCTCTTAATAAATCAAGCAATGAAATTCTTTTACCCGGAGCAATAAAAGCATCTTGAGCACGGGCTTTATCACCAGCCCTTACGGCAACAATATCATTATAAATCCTTTGAAAATTTTCATCATTGTTGGCCACATACAATCTTACATTATTAGTAAGAGATTCAGAGCTTATTTTTAGTTCTCTTGAAAGCTCCATTAATATATTATTATTAGCGTTTATTTCTTGAACTTTAACAAAGTTATTGCTTGCGACCCAAAGAAAAAAAAGAGAAGTAATAATCATCATTATTACTAGAAAATTTGCTAAAAAAATACTTGTTCTGATTTTCATGTATTTCTCCAATTTTTAAAGGTTATAATATATTATTCTCTATCGTCTAATGTATTAAAATCTTTATTTTGGCTTTTATGGAGGCATTGATTAAGTTAATGCTTCCATAATTCTACTCTTAATGTGTCATGATTATAAATTATTTATTATAAAGATATTATTTTGTTAAAACTGTTATGTATTGAAAAATATATTGAAATTTTAAATTATTATACTAAAATACACAATAATGTCAATTTATTTATAAAAAAACCACTTTCACGCATACACTATTTCAGTTTTTTCATCATAGCTATGATATGATTTTTGATTTTAAATATCAAATAAAATATAAATAAATCAACGTGTTTATATTATTATTTGATAAAATATTTTTTAAGGAAATGGGGAAGCAGTTACGTTTGAGGCACGCCATTCCGGTTTTAAAAAACCATAATTATGGAATGATTTTTGATTTTAGACATTAAATAAAATATTAATAAATCAAAATAGTTATATTGTTATCTGAAAAAATGTTTTTTCAGGAAGGGGGGAAGCAGTTACGTTTGATGGGGAAAAACTCGCCCAGCCGTCAGGCGTCGTGGAATGTTTCAAAAAAATGGGGTTTCCCCCCTCAATCCGGAATCACGTGTGCTGCTTCCCCTTTTTATCAAAAAATATAGTTGTATTTAAATTTCTTTAGTGCAATGTTTTTGAAAGTTCTATAGGGTAGAGTTCTCAATTTTTATTGAAACTGCTCTAAGATAAATTTTCAAATTTTTTTACACAATTTTGACATTGTAAAATAGGTGTATTATCAAAATGATTTTTACGAAAGTTTTCAAATTTTTTATTATTCCAGATTGTTATAACATTTTCTTCATTAACATTTCCAAAAATTGTTTTTTGACTGTCAAAGTCAGGAACATTTAAATAAATACAGGGTGATATATTTCCATCTGCATCCACATAAAGACTGTTTTGAATATCTTCACGACAGCTTGAACTTGCTATTGAACTTGGCAAGGCATAAAAAAGTTCTTGTCCATTTGCTTTAATTTCTTTTTTAATTTCTTTAAATATTGCTCTTGCTTTGATTATAGTTTTTTCATCATTTGGGTTAATTGCCAAATGAGCTTGGCTTTCATCAGCCAAGTAGTCAAGCGTACTGATTATTGTTGCATGTATATTTAATTCTTTCATAAGTTTAGGCAGTTTATATAAAGCTTCCAAACGATCTGTTAATAATAAATAGGCTAAATGTATTTCTAAATGTACTGCCATTTTTTTTTGACGTAAATCTTGTAAAAGTTTTATTCCTTGATAAACTTTATCAAAATCTGCGCCTTGCCTAGGATTATTGGTGATTTGATCTGTTCCGACCAGTGAAAAAGCAATAATATCTAAGCCACTATTAATAATTTTTTGGGCAATTTCTTCATTAATATATAAACCACAAGATGTGGAAGAAACCAGACAACCGGCTCTACGAGCCAAAGCCACAAAATTAAAAAAATTTGGATTTAAAAACGGCTCTCCCCAGCCTTGCAAGTGGACACGGGTAACATTTTGTAATAATGGCCATAAATTAACAAATGTATGGGCTTGCATATGCCTTGAATTCCATTTTGTGAATTTGGTTGTATGGGGGCAATAAGTACATTTTGCACTGCAAATGGAGGTAATTTCCACCTGTAAACAATTAAATTGACGCTTTTTAGGATTAAATAAATCTTTAATTAATTCAAAAATACTTGCTGAACGTAAGGCAGGGTAAGAAAATGGATTTTCATAATCCTTTGCCATGGGAAATTTATCATTTATATTTATCATAATAATACCCTTAAGAAACTGATTAAATCGCACGTTATTCCAATTTTGTGCTTTTTGAAGGGGAAAACCACGTTTTTTTGAACCAATCCATGACGCTTAGTCTCACTTTGTTCGACATAAGCTGGGTGAGTTTCCTCCCTCAAACGTAAGCAATCGCTTCCCCTCTTCCTGAAAAAACATTTTTTTAAATAACAATGTAACTATTTTGATTTATTAATATTTTATTTAATGTCTAAAATCAAAATAGCTATATTGCTATTAAAAAGTTTTGTGGGGGAGAGCTCGAGAGGGGAGAACTTTTTCAAAAGTT
>CAYJGE010000139.1:0-8116 GCA_964369835.1 uncultured Mailhella sp. | reverse complement strand
AAAAAATGCAAGAAATTTTATAATTTTTTTTTGGATTAAATCAGTGTTTCCTTAATAATAAGCTTGAAGGAGCAGAAATTGAAAACATTAGTCTAACTGCCAATCAACAACAAGCCTCCATTAATGGATTTATTGAAAGTCATGCCACAAATCTGGTTAGTATGTCAAAAACTCTGTATATTTCAAGTTGGATACAAAGTTTATTGTTGATAATGATTATTTTCTTTTTTATCTTTTTGTCTTCAATTTTATATTTTAAATGTAAGGCTGTAAAAGATATTGAAAATGTTGCTTTTTATGATGATTTGACAGGTTTGCCAAATCTTATAAATTTTAGAGAGCAAGTTAAAGTCATGTTAAAAGATCATCTTGATATGCGTTTTACCATACAAAAAATGGATATAAAAAATTTTAAGAACCCTCTGAACAATGGTTATAATTTCAAAATTTCTAATTTTCGAGTTAAAATTCTCTAAAATTAGACGTAATTTTTGTATACTTTATTAGTGTTGCGTCCAAAATGGCACCTTCACAAATTTCAAATTTATGTTTTTTTAACTGATCAAGTATCATTTTATTCAAAGTTGAATAAATTTGCAACTCTACAAGCTTGTTGCTAAAACGGCAAATTGTTGTTTCATCAGGTACATATTGATGAATTGATAAGCCTACAAAACAAAGAAAACAAAGGAATCAGGGGTGATCCAACAACATTTGCTCCATGGCCCCATTACAGTGTTGCTGAGCTTAAACCATTTTTGAAGTAAAAGTATTTTGAACATCAGCAAAGCAGGGTAAGAAGGATTACCGACACCATCAGGGTTGCGGCTCAAAGCTTCGTCTAAAAATTTAGATATAGGTGCCCAGTCAAATAAAATTTCAACTTTATCCAAAAAACTTGGCTTACGCTTACGATTGCCTAAAACAAAATCTCCAAATCCATTTACTTTTGTATTTTTCCTGCCAAACATGATAACCCTCTAATTTATTTCAAATAGTTGCAAGAAAATTTTGTTAAATATAGAAAAATAATTATGCAGAGGTTTCTATAAAAGAGGAAAAAGTAACGGGTGGAGAAGCAGGGGCAACGCATCTAATTTTTCTTGAGGGGGAAAACCACGTTTTTTTTGAAAAAAAACGAGTTTTTCCCCCTCAAACTCCCCCTTTCCTTAAAAAAACATATTTTATATAAAAAATATAAATAAAAAAAACAATGATATATCAATATATTATAAAATTGAAAAACTATTTCAATTTAGATGCGTTAGCCCTGGGTGGGGAAGCCCTTGTACGTTGGATTATTGAAGATGGAAAAATGCTTTACCCCGATGACTTTATACCTATTTTTGAAACCAATGGATTTGTTGTCGAAATTGATTTCTATGTTTTAAATACAGTTTGTGCCAGAATTAAATCATGGATAGAAAAGGGGCATAAAGTGCCGCCAATTTCAGTGAACTTTTCTCGTGTTCATCTAAAAAATCCAAACTTTGTTGAAGATATTAAGAAAATTTGTGATAGTTATGGGGAAATACGTCATTATATTGAAGTTGAATTAACAGAAACCGCTGTGACTGAAAATGCAGCCGACCTTGCAAGATTACTTGATGATTTACATGAAGCAGGATTTACTGTGGCCATTGATGATTTTGGGGCAGGTTATTCATCACTTGGCATGTTAAAAGATTTTAAAGTAGATGTTTTAAAGCTAGATCACAGCTTTTTTGAAGATAATCAGCCTGATATGAGGGGTAATATTGTAATTAATGGAATTAGTGCCATTGCGCATGATTTAGGTATGAAAATTGTTGCAGAAGGTATTGAACTTACTGAACAATTCGAACCTTTACAGGAAAATCATTTTGAGCTTGTGCAGGGTTATTTTATAGCCAGACCAATGCCCATGGAAGAATTTGAACAAAAATACTTGGATTAATGTTTTTTTTGTGAAAAAAAATGTTATATCTATCTGAATTATAAAATTTTTATTTAATACTAGACGCATATCTTTTTTTAGGTTAATGTGTAATTTAAATTTTGTATTTTTGGAGACTTTTTCGCTCTATGGTAAAACATTTTTCAGACATGGAAATTCTAAGTTTTGATAACCCCAGTTTAGCAAGTGAGTTATTTGGCCCCCTTGATGAACATCTTCAACTCATTTCAAGGCACACCGGGGCAAAGCTGACCACAAGGGGATGTGAACTTTTTATTTCTCATTCTGATGAAGAAATTAAAAAGCAAGTTGTGCTCTTAATGACAAAATGTTATGATTTATTACAGTCCGGTAATAATTTAACAGGTCATGATATAATGCAAATTTACTTCATTATAAACCATAATTCAGGTTTAGATGTGGAAAATTTTTACAAAAATGCAAGCATTGCAACCCCTAAAAAAAATATAATAGCCAGAAATAATGCCCAAAGAAAATTTTTTGAGCTAATCCAAAAAAAAGAAATGATTTTTGCAACCGGTCCTGCCGGAACAGGAAAAACCTATATTGCTGTTGCCGCAGCCATCAATATGCTTCAATCCAAAAGGATAAAAAAAATAATTTTAACTCGCCCCGCAGTTGAGGCAGGGGAAAAATTAGGGTTTTTACCGGGGGATATGGAAGAAAAGGTCAATCCATACTTAAGGCCTCTTTATGATGCCCTTGGTGAAATGCTTGGCCAAGCTCAACTTATAGCCAAACAAGAAAGTGGGCAAATAGAAGTTGCACCCTTGGCTTTTATGCGTGGTCGCACCCTGTCCGATGCTTTTTTAATCCTTGACGAAGCTCAAAATACCACCAGAGAACAAATGAAAATGTTTTTAACCCGTTTAGGTTATGGTTCTCGTGCCATTATTACAGGTGATTTAACTCAAATTGACTTACCTCCGGTTCACTACACAAGGCTTTTGGAAGGTGAACAAAAGGGAGAAACCCGCTCAGGGCTGATCCATGCCATCGAAACATTGAAAGATGTTTCTGAAATAGGTTTTTTACATTTTCAAAAAACTGATGTGGTAAGGCATCCTTTGGTTGGAAAAATTGTGGATGCCTACGAGGGCAAATAAGTTATATCTGCTGTTTAATTACTGTTTTTGTTTGGAAAATCTTATTTATTTGAAAAAATCATCTTTCAAACTCGTTTTTTCCTAAAAAATCAGAAAATGTTATTTAGTCAGTATTCAGTTAGATTTTGAATTTCAAGTTTTGTTATAAAAATGTATAGGTTTTGGTTTAGGAATAATTATGATAGAAAAAGATAGTCCTGTTGGTTTGATGACAATTTTTAAACATATTAAATCCATGATTTTTCACCATGAATGTAGTTATGGTTTGTGGGTACTCGTCATTGTAAATATGATTTTATCTGTTTTTGCAGGAATACCTGAAAAGCAGTTGCCAATTATTTTTGTGGAAGGTGATATTGCCAACATTGATGTAATTGCAGATAAAGATATTGTGATTGAAGATATTGAGGCAAATAATTTAAGGTATAAGCAAATTGAAAACTTGCAGCCTTTGATTTTTGACTTGGATTTGAAAACAGTGAATATAGTTAAGGAAGATATTTTAAATCTGATTGCTGCCATAAAAAAAAGTCAAGATAACCAAGATGATGAACTATTAAATAGAGTAATAATAGGTTTTAATTCATATTATAATCGTAAACTTAATGAAAACTTGTTTTTAGAACTTACCAAACCGGAGACTTACGATTATGTGATGAATTCGCTCTTGCCTTGGGTGGATAATGTTCTTTTGGCCGGTGTTTTGCCTGATATCAGAGTGGTGAATAATGAACAACAGTCCATAGTTGTTCGTAATTTGGATAATAATTCAGAAATTACTCGATCTGTAGGAAGTGGAATTTTAGATTTAAAAACCCTCCTATTTGTGCTTAAAAACAAAATTGATTCTGAAACAAGCCTTGATGATATGGGTAAAAAAGCTGTAAAAAGAATTCTTTTGACTTTGATTTTACCAAGCTTGTCACTTAATCAGGAAGCCGGAAAGCAAAGAGTTCAAGAAATTCTTTTAAATGTTGACCCCATTCTTTATCATATTAGCTTTGGAGAAGTCATTGTTCGTGAAGGAGATAAGGTCAGTCGTATTGATCAGTTGAAAATGCAAGCACTTTTTGATAATACCCCCTTGGGTTTTAATGGGTTTAAAAGCTTGGGCGTGTTTTTAATAGGTATTTTGATTACTCTTGGTCTTTTTATGACTCCTTCAGGCGTGAAAGGAAGGGTGTTAAAAAATAAAGATCAGGTATTTATAGGAATTATAGTTCTTTTGGTTGGCAGTGCTTCAATCATTATGAATTCCTATTCAGCTAATTATGCTATGGCATTTGCTTTTCCTGTGGCCGGTATTGCAGGACTTGCGACATTAATTTTTTCTGCCAGACGCTATTGTGGTGTTGGGCTTTTACTTTCATTTTTTTGCTCTGTTTTGTTAAATGTGGGACTTGAACATTTTTTATTTTACTTTTTCTCTGCCATGTTCAGTACATCTTTGATTTTGAGAACCCAAAGCAGACAAGATGTTTTGAAAAGTATTTTTCCTCTTATGTTTTTTCAAGTGCTTATCGGCATTGCTTCTGTCTTATTGTTTGATCGAAATTGTGAGCAGTTACAATATATTACTCTTTTTATAGTAATTAACAGTATTTTTTCAATTCTAATTTTATTTGCTTTAAGTCCTGTGCTTGAGCTTTTATTTGGCTATACCACAAGATTTAGATTAATGGAATTAATGAGCCTCGATCACCCTTTATTGCAGGAATTAATGGTTTCTGTTCCCGGAACATATCATCATAGTCTTGTGGTTTCAAATCTGGTGGAAAGTGGAGCAAAGGCCATTGGAGCCAATAGTCTGTTGGCAAAAGTAGGGGCTTTGTATCATGATATAGGAAAGCTTGCACGGCCCAATTATTTTTCTGAAAATCAATTTGATGGTATAAATCCCCACGATAAGCTTGCCCCAAATATGAGTTGTTTAATTTTATTTTCCCATGTTAAATACGGAGCTGAACTTGCTCAAGAGTATAAACTCGGAGAAGAGATAAGCGACATGCTTTTACAGCATCATGGAACCAGAATTCCGTTTGCTTTTTTTAATAAGGCTAAAAATATGGGTGAAAATCCCAATGAAGCAGATTATCGTTATCCCGGTCCTCGCCCTCAAACCAAGGAAGCAGCTATTTTAATGATGGCTGATACGGCGGAGGCAGCCATTAGATCAATGGGAGATCCCAGTCCTGCCAGAATACAATCAAGCGTTGAAAGTTTAATTAAAAATATTTATGCTGATGGTCAATTTGATGAAACAGATATGACTTTCAAGGATTTAACCAAATTGATTGAGAGTTTTACACGCTCATTAACAGGTTTATATCATCAAAGAGTTGCTTATGTTGATATTAAAAAAACACCTGAAATAAAGGACAATGTCGCTAAAAATCAAAAATCCGAAAATGGTAATGTCACGTGATTCAGGATTAAGAGGGGAAACCCCGTGATTTCGAATTGAGGAGGGAAACCCCATTTTTTTGAACTAATCCATGACGCTTAGTCTCACTTTGTTCGACATAAGCTGGGCGAGTTTTTCCCCTCAAACGTAAGCAATCGCTTCCCCCCTTCCTGAAAAAACGTTAAATTTATATAGTTTTGAGCTTAAACAACTGTGTGATTATGTAATTCATTTAATCACAAAATAAATAAGAAAGAGTCATTGCGAGGAGGTTCGCAAGAACCGACGTGGCAATCTCCCCGTTATAGGCTGTCCCTATTATGAGATGTCTTTAATTTTCGATTTGTCTCGGAATGACGTGGTTTGAGAGGGAAACCCTATTTTTTCATGAATTGTAAAAAAAGAGATATGATTTGCAAAATTTTCATAATTTCATTTATGTTCAAACCTTACCGTTTTTTCCGATAAATTTTTGGAAAAATATTTTATCCCAAATGTTATTTATTTTGGTTGATAATAAAATATGTCAATTTAAAGATTTATACTTGGAATTGATCTTGGTTAGGGATAGGGAAATAATGATTTACAATCAAGAATATTTGAATTGCCATGGGCCGACAAATATTTTAAGTTTTCCACATGTTGACAATATGGCTTTTGTGCAGGAAAAACCGAAACAAATTAAAACCTATTCCAATCTTGGTAGCTTAATTTTAAGTATTGATACCTTGGATAGGGAAATAAAACTATATGGTCAAAAACCTGAAGTTCATGTGACAAGATTGCTTGCCCATGGCCTTGTGCATTTGCTTGGCTATGATCATGGACAAGAAATGGATTATATCGTTGATATTATCGAAAAAGAAACAGATTTAACCAATGTAAACTATACCCCGATATGGAGTTATTTAAATGTCTAATAATCATAAGACCGATACACATCGGTGTGGCTGGGTTGTCCTCATGGGGCCTCCAAATGCCGGAAAATCAACACTTACAAATGCTTTAATTGGGCAAAAAGTTAGTATTGTAACCAGTAAACCTCAAACGACTCGTAATCGTATCATTGGAATTTGTTCAGAACAAAATGCTCAAATTATTTTTATGGATACGCCAGGACTTCATTATGACAGAAATCAAATGCGAGGCCCTCTGGGTAAGCAAATGGTTCAAACAGCGTGGCAAAGTTTGGTTTCAGCCCATGCCATTGTCATGGTTTTGGATTCAGACTTATATATAAGAAAACCTGAGTTTTTGGATAGGGATATTTTTACTCTGAAAAGTGCCTTTGAAACCGAAGACAGACCTGTTTTTGTGGTTGTGAACAAAGTTGATTTGTTTGCAGATAAGTCAAAGATGTTGCCATTACTTGAAAAATTACATGAAGAATTGCCACAGGCGACAATTTTTCCACTTTCTGCAGCTCAAAAAGATGGTGTTGAACAATTAAAACAATTGCTTATTGAGGCAATGCCTGCCGGCGATCCCCAGTTTCCAAAGGATCAACTTTCAACTGCACCCACCAGATTTTTATGTGCTGAGCTAATCAGAGAAAAACTTTTTGAACGTCTTCGCCAAGAAGTACCCTATAGTACAGCTGTTGATATTGAAGCATGGGAAGAAATTCCTGAGAAAAATCAAACTATTATCCATGCAGTTATCTATGTTGCCAGACCTCAACATAAAGCCATGGTCATTGGGCGTGCAGGTGCTACCATTAAAGAAATCGGAACTTATGCGCGTATGGATATTCAAGAGTTGATTGGTACTAAAGTACATTTGCAATTATGGGTAAAAGTAAAAGAAAATTGGCTTGAAGAAATCAATAATTATATTGAAGATGAATTTTTATAATAAGTTTGAGTGATTGATATGAGTTTATACGATAATTATCATAGGGTAAAAGAAAACATTAGCTTGGCTTGCGAGCAGTCAAAGCGTGCTAATGAAGAAGTGCAATTGATTGCAGTTTCAAAATTTCATTCAATTGAAGCCATTAAGGAAGTTGCTTCCTATGGACAAAGGGACTTTGGGGAAAATTATATACAAGAAGCCCTTGGAAAAATTAGTCTTATGCCTGATTTAAATTGGCATGCCATTGGAGCTATACAAAGCAAAAAGACTAAAGATATAATTAATACATTTAAACTTATTCATACACTGGGTTCAAACTCATTTTTAGAAGAGCTTGTTAAAAGAGTTCCCATAAGTTCACCACAAGATGTTTTATTGCAAATAAATATAGGTAGAGAAGCCCAAAAATCAGGAATTATGCCTGAAGATATTTTTGCTTTTTTTGAACAGGTTTTAAAGCATAATAACATAAATGTGCTTGGGCTTATGTGTTTACCTCCTTTTGATGATGAACCTGAAAATACTCGCCCCTACTTTATTGAAATGCGTAATTTAAAAGAAAAAGTGGAAGAAGAGTTTAAAGTTAAATTAAAACACCTCTCAATGGGCATGTCAGGAGATTTTAAGGTGGCAATAGCCGAAGGGGCAACCATAATACGAGTGGGCACAGATATTTTTGGGACAAGAGCAAAAAAAATATAAGAAAATGCCACATGATTTCCACGTTATTCCAATTTGGGGGCTTTGCCCCCAAACCCCCAGCAAAGGCAGGGGCAACGCATCTAATTTTTCTTG
>CAYJGE010000138.1:0-8120 GCA_964369835.1 uncultured Mailhella sp. | reverse complement strand
GGCTTTGCCACTTCGTTAAATGATTGCTTTTTGAAAGTTATATGGGGGTAGAGCAGATTCAATTTTTATTGAAACTGCTCTAAAATAATAAATACACCATATTATATCAACTGAACAATAAAGCCACATAGCAAATCAAAATGACATGTGTAAAATTAACTTCATATAGTTATTTTCTTGACAAGCTTATCTTTATTTAATAAACGTTATAACTTATATAAAGCTATATTTATTTAATAAATTTAAATTTTATAGTTTTAGATAAGTTCTAAAATTATAACATATCCAACAAGGCTTTAGAGATTATGAGTAATTCATTTCAAGTGGATTTACCCTTTAAAAAAATTATTTTCATGTGGAGTATATTACTTTTAGGGTATTTTTTAAATATTTTTCATTCATTAACCACGGCTATTTTACAACCATATCTAATGAATGAATTTAATTTATCTTCCACTTCCGTCACCAATATTGGCAGTATGTTTTTTTACTCCTACCTTGTCATGCAAATCCCAACAGGTATTTTGGCCGATAAATATGGTGTAAAAATTGTCAGTGGTGTCGGACTTCTGGTGGCAAGCCTTGGAGCTGTAATATTTGCCCTTGCCCCCAGCCCATTTTATCTTTATTTGGGGCGTGCCATAACAGGTTTTGGCATTGCAACCATGTTTGTCTGTATTTTAAAATTTCAAGTGGCTTGGATACACCCCAATATTATTACAACCATCACAGGCTTGGCTTGTTTTTTTGGTATGCTTGGCGGTATTTTTGCTCAAAGCCCCTTGGCATGGCTTGTGGAAAGCATTGGTTGGCGTTTCAGCGCTTTATTAATTGGCTCAGCCACCTTAATTAATGCTGTTTTAGTCTTTATTTTTGTTAAAAATAGCCCCACCCCCATTGTAAAAACTACAAATTCCAATAAACTTATTTATAGTGCACTTTTTAAAATTATTTTTAATTGGCGAACTTGGGCACCAATTTCCGTTTATACCATGTATTATGGTTCTTATATCATAATAGTGGGTTATAGTGGAACAGCTTGGCTTAGCACCCTTTATCAGCTTAGCATAATTGAAGCTTCTTCCTATGTTATAGCGACAGTGCTTGGTTCAACCTTTGGTTATGTGGTCATTGGAACTTGGTCAGATCGTATCCATAATCGAAGAATTCCCATGTTGGTTACCGGTCTGATTTATATCGGAACTTGGTCAATTCTGGGTTTTTTTGGAGATATAATCCCATTGACATTAATGACTGTTTTACTGTTTTGCATTGGCTTTTTTTCCTGCTCATATGTTTTATCTTTTTCCTGTGTCCAAGATAGTAACCCAAAGGAATATAGTGGTATTTCAGGTGCAATTGTTAATATGGGCGGTTATTTGGGCCCCATATTTTTACCTCTTATTTTTGTATATACCCAAAACTCCCATCAAGAACCCATGTCGATAGATGCCTTTTTGGGAGCATTTAAAATTATTTTTTTCACTGTAAGCCTTGGTTTTATTTTTAGTTTTTGGACAAAAGAACCACCACAAAATTAAAAAATTTCTAATTAAGACAGTATTTATTTAATAAATCTTAATTTTTCCACACATAGGACGTTGCTCTGGCTTTGCCTATTTTAATTATTTTTCCTTGATCAAGCAAATCTTTCAAAGTTCTTTCAATACTGGTTATTGATATGTCGGGACATTTTTCCGCTATCTCAGATTTACTTAACTTTCCAAGTGTTTGCTTGATCAATTCTTCTATTCTTTGTGGTTTTGATAAGGATTTATTTGATAAAATATTTATTCTGTTTTCAAAGTCACGATATGCCGATAAAAGAGTACCAAGAAAATACCTGACAAAGGGCTTATAATCATTTTTGTTTTCATGCCAATCAATTGAACTGTCGTAAAGGCTTTCATAATAACTTTCCTTTGATTGT
The DNA here is from genome assembly GCA_964369835.1 of uncultured Mailhella sp. Taxonomy (GTDB): domain Bacteria; phylum Desulfobacterota; class Desulfovibrionia; order Desulfovibrionales; family Desulfovibrionaceae; genus Taurinivorans. Next base: position 6,190 of record CAYJGE010000138.1, on the reverse strand, counting down.
TCAATTATTTTTTCTATACTGATATATTTTCCCACAATATAATCGGATTGATAGAGCAAAAGCAAAGTTATGAGCCTGCTCATTCTTCCATTGCCATCATTAAATGGGTGAATACACAGAAAATCTAAAATAAAAAGAGGGGCAAGCAATAAAGGATCAATATTTTCCTCAAATGCTTTTAAATGACATAAACAAAGATCTTCCATTGCCCTTGGAGTTTCAAAAGCTTCCACCGGTTTAAATCTTATAAACTCATTTCCATGACTGTCTTTTTCCGTAATCAAATTATTTGAAGATTTATAATGTCCGCCATTAAAAGCACTGAATTTATATAAATCCCTATGCAACTGTAAAATATAATTTGATTTTACAGGTATATGATCAAAATTTTCATGTATGGTTGCAAGCACATCTCGATAGCCTGCTATTTCTTCTTCATTTCTATTTTTGGGGTCGATTTTTTCTTTCACAAGCTCTTTTAGACGACCATCGGAAGTATAAATGCCCTCAATCCTATTTGAGGCTTCCGTACTCTGTATTTTAGCAAGATCTGCAAGACTTGAAAGCACATCAACTTTAGATTCTATGAAAAGGGTTTGCCTGCCTCTACATTCATGTATTTGAGTTAAAAAACCTACAATATCAGGGGTTAATAAATCTTTCCAAATTTCTGTATAATTGTATTCTCTCATTTTATCTGCCTCATTTTTAAAATATCTGCATCATTTTGACCAATATGATGCAGATACTTTAAAATGAGGTAGATAAATAGTCAATCAATACTTTTTTAAAAATTTAAAGAGAAAATTCTTGCTATATATTTTAAAAAATTTAAAATATAAAAAATAATTCAATGTGGTGGAGGATTAATGAAAGAATTTAGTGAAATATTTAAAGAAAAAGCCAAGGCAACAGCCTGTATTATTTATGAATGTGATAAACTTGAACAATCATTTGACTATATTTTTGAACTGATAGCAAATAAACCCCCCTGTGAATTATTATATCCCGAAAGCTGTGAACAAGGACCATTAAGCAAAAATAATCTTCCCACCAGATTAAAACCTGTCATTGCCATTCCCGATTTTCCGCTTCCTTTGGCTGAAAAATTCCAAAATCTCTGCCATGAAAAAAATATAATCTGTATTTCAGAAAATCTTGCCAACTATTTAGCAGGAATAGATATTGGCATTGCCCATTCTTTCATGGGCATAGCCCAGAGCGGAACCTGTGCTGTAAATACCAATAATGAAGATGTGCGACTTGCCACAATGATTAGTGAAATTTGTCTGCTCATATTAAAAAAATCTGACATAAAACTGACTTTAACTGAAATTACCGAAAATTTACGCACACATATCAATAATTTTTCCGCCAGCTATACTTCTTTTATGACAGGCCCAAGTCGTACTGCCGATATTGAAAGAATTGGTGCCATTGGTGTGCACGGTTGCCTTGAACTACACCTTATATTAATAAATGAGTAAAAAACCATGGAAGATATAAATAAATACAAAAATATTTCTAAATATAAAAATATTATCAACGAAGCACTAAATGATCAATTTTTACGAAAAGCTCTCAATAAATTTGCCATTGAATATAGGATTAGTCGAGATAATCTTTTCCAAGAAATTAATGCAGATGAATTAATTAAACAAATAGCCGATACCAAGGATAAATGCAGTCAAAATTTAGATTTACTCTATGAAAAATTTAAATTTGAAGCTGAAAAACGGCAAACCAAGGTTCATTTTGCCAAAGATGCCCAAAGTGCCAATGAGCTTATTGCCCAAATTGCCTCAGAAAATAAAGCTAAAACCATTATTAAATCCAAATCCATGACAAGCGAAGAAACTTTGCTTAATAAACACTTGGAAAAGGAAAATTTTGAAGTTGAAGAAACAGACCTTGGAGAATGGATAATTCAATTAAGAAATGAAGGTCCGTCACACATGGTCATGCCGGCCATTCACTTATCTCGTTATCAAATTTCCTCTGATTTTTCAAAGTTGACAGGCATTGATTATGATCCCGAGGACGTGCAAAAGCTGGTAAAAGTAGCCAGATATGAACTTAGAAAAAAATTCATTGAAGCAGACCTTGGAATTAGTGGAGCCAATTTTTGTATTGCCGAAAATGCCACTTTTGGCTTGGTCAGCAACGAGGGCAATGCCCGCTTGGTCAGCACCTTGCCAAAAACCCACATTGTCCTTGCAGGCCTTGATAAACTCATACCTGATTTTGAAACAGCCCTAACCGCCCTGACAGTTTTACCGAGAAATGCCACAGGTCAACGCTTAACAGCCAATGTGACTTGGATTAATGGTGCCACAACAAATAATCAAAATGAACAAAAAAATTTACACATAATTTTTCTGGACAATGGCAGAAGTGAAATTGCCAAACATGAAATATTTTCCCAAATATTTCGATGTGTGCGCTGTGGTGCCTGTGCCAATGTTTGCCCCATTTATCGCATGGTTGGCGGACATAAAATGGGACATATTTATATTGGAGCCATAGGGCTTATTTTAACCTATTTCTTCCACGGCAAGGAAAAGGCGGCAATCCTTTCTCAAAACTGTATTAATTGTGGTGCCTGTAAACAAATTTGTGCAGGGGGCATAGATTTACCTGAATTAATTTTAAAAATCCGTGAACTTTGCGCCAAAGAATTTGGTTCACCCAAAATCAATGTTTTGGCAGGAGCAATTTTAAAAAATAGAAAACGTTTTCACCGCTTTTTAAAAATTCTCCGTTTTACCCAAAAGCCACTTGTCGGAAAAGAAGGTTATTTGAGACATTTACCTGACTTTCTTCTTGGCAAACATCAATTTAAATCCCTGCCAACCTTGGCACCAAGAGCTTTTAGGGAAAAATGGGAAAAATTATCCTATGAATTGGAAAAGCCCCAATTAAAAATTGCTCTTTTTGCCGGCTGTGCCCAAGATTTCATTTTTCCAAACCACTTGGAAGCCTTTGTCAAAATAATGAAAGCCCATAATATCCAAATTTATTTCCCCATGGAACAAAATTGTTGTGGACTGCCCTTGCAAATGCTCAGTCAAAATGAAGTTGCGACAGAAATTGCCCATGATAATCTAAAGGCATTTGAGACTCAAGAATATGATGCAATTGTCAGCCTTTGCGCAAGTTGCGTATCCCATATAAAACATCATTATCCTAAACTCTTAGGTGAAAAAGCCGAATTTTTTGCGGATAAAATCATTGATTTTAGTTCATTTATGATTAATTATGTGGAGCTTGATAAATCAATTATCCAAAAAACAGAGGAAAATGTTTGTTTACATCTGCCCTGCCATCAATGTAGGGGCTTAGATGTGGTTGAAGAGCCAAAAAAACTGATTGATCTGACTGCAAATTATATTCCCTCAAGTGAAGAACAAGTTTGTTGCGGTTTCGGAGGTTCCTATTCAGCCAAATTCCCAAGCATTTCCGCCGAAATTTTAGAAAATAAAATCAATAATATAACTCAAACCAAAAGCACAAAAATTGTGACCGACTGCCCCGGCTGTATTATGCAAATCGGAGGCGGACTGCACAAGGCAAATTCAAAAATCATAATTCAGCATATTGCCGAACTGCTTGCAGAAAATATTAAAATCTAAAGGTATATTTAATGAAAGATCGTCCTTATTTATTACTGGCCATGCCAAATGGTGAAATTGTTGCCGATGAAAACTTTTTAATGATGTGCAGGCAAGGCGAAGAATGGAGTTTGCCAAAACCCGATGAACTCATGCTCTTACCCGAAGAAAGTGAACTTTTTTTATTGCCGGGTCGCTTTGCAGTCGGCATGGATAAGGACAGTGGTGAAATCATTCAATTTGAAGAATTGGCTGTGGCTGCCTTTGTGGCACCTGCCCACACTTTAACAGGACACCCTGTTTATATAAGTTCTGAAAATGCCCCCACTTTACCCCTATTTGCCTATGGGGCTGTGGGAATGATTAATGATAAATTCTATGTTTGCGCCAAGAAGGTCGATGAAGACAGCAGACAGGTTTTCACCAATATCAATCCTCATAAAATTGATAAATCTGCAAAAAATATTATTAAAAAATTTCCTAAAAATAGATTAATGCAACATTTAATGCATAATTGTGTTTTGCGTTATTCCTGTCCTGCCGCCAAAAATCTGGCCATAGGTCGCTATGAAGCCCCATTACCAACTTCAAATACTTGTAATGCTCGTTGTGTGGGCTGTATTTCCCATCAAGATAAAAATTCGGAAATTTGCAGACCTCCTCAAGACAGAATGAATTTTACTCCAAATGCCAAGGAAATAGTTGAAGTGATGGAATATCACGCCCAAAATGAGGCAGACCCCATCTTTTCCTTTGGGCAAGGCTGTGAGGGAGAGCCTTTGACTCAAGGCAATTTACTGATTGAAGCCATTAAATTATTTAGGGAAAATAATTCAAAAGGAACAATAAATTTAAATTCCAATGCCTCCATGCCCGAAGTTATCGCAAAATTGGCCGATGTTGGATTAAATTCATTAAGAGTCAGCCTAAACAGTGCCAGAGCCGAAACGTATCAACGTTATTATCGTCCTGTGAATTATGATTTTGAAGATGTTAAAAAATCTATTGCCGAAGCAAGGGCAAGAGGACTGTTTATTTCCTTGAATTTACTATATTTTCCGGGAATAACAGATTGTGAAAACGAATTTGAAGCCTTGGTTGAACTGGTCAATAAACATGAGGTTAATTTTATTCAATTGAGAAACCTTAATATTGACCCTGAAATGTATTTAAATCTCTTGACAGGCATAGACTTTGGCCCCAGTATGGGATTATTAAATTTTCAGAAAAGATTTAAAAAGTCTTGCCCCCATCTTGATTTTGGCTATTTTAACCCCAGTATTTGTTCAGACTTAAAACAATAAAAAGGAGAGTTTTCATGCGCAGAACAGACAAAGAAGCCACAGAGTTTGGCCAGATTGTTAAAATTTTAGAAGAAGGACAAGTTTGTTCCCTTGGCTTTATGGACGATGTATATCCCTATATTGTGCCATTAAATTATGGTTTTTCCATTGAAGATGAACAAATTTATATTTACTTTCATGGAGCTTTGGCAGGCAGAAAAATTGATTTGGTTCAAAAAAACCCAAATGTTGCTTTTAATATTTTGGTTGAACCCATCTTATTGAGAAATGAAAAGCCCTGTAAATTTGATGTTCGTTATCAAAGTTTAAGCGGAACAGGAAAACTTGAACTCTTGGAAGATATTTCGGAAAAAAGAACATGTTTAGACCATATTTTAAAACAATACAGTAAAATCGGTTCCATTGATAACTGTCAATTAAAAGAAAAAAATCAAGATGGAAATTATACAGACATGGTTTTAAATAATCCTGAATTTAGTGATGAACAAATCAGTAAATTGGCAGTATTAAAATTAACAGTCAATGATTTTGCAGGAAAAGTAAATTTGAAATAAGGTAAATTTCAGGGTAAAATTTAATGGCGAAAATAAAAAACATCTTTGTGGACAGGGACGGAACATTAATTGAGGACAAGCACTATTTGGCTGACCCAAGCCAAGTTTGCCTCTTACCCCATGTGACAAAAAGTCTTTTGGAATTACAAAATAAAGGCATGAAAATATTTATTGTGACAAACCAATCAGGCATTGGACGCAATTATTTTTCAGAAGCCGATTTTGAAGCTTGCCAAAAGGAACTTTATGCCCAATTAAAAGAATATGGGCTTGAAATAATTGATACTGCCCATTGTCCGCACGATCCAAACATTGAAAATTGTACTTGCCGAAAACCAAACACAAAAATGTGGGAAGATTTGGCAGAAAAGTATAATTTAAAAGCAGAAGAATGTGCCATGATTGGCGATAAAAAAGAAGATGTACTTTTTGGCATAAATGCAAACTTTACCCTGTCTGCCCTTGTGTCCACGGGAAAAGGCAAGCAAATTGCCGAAAAATTAAATATTGATCAAAATAAATCATTGGTTGAATTGGATATAAAAATATTTACAAGTTCAAATAATAAAACAACAAAATGCCTTTATGTTCAAGATTTTACTGAATTTAAAAATTATATTTTTGAAAAAAAATACTGGGTGTGCGAGGACGAAGCCCATTAGGGCTCACGTCATTCCAATTCTTATAGTAAAAGATATTTTTATCAAAATTGATTAGTGAA
>CAYJGE010000137.1:0-8231 GCA_964369835.1 uncultured Mailhella sp. | reverse complement strand
CTAAAATCAAAAATCATGCCATAATTATGGTTTTTTAAAACCGGAATGGCGTGGGTGAGGGAACCTCATTTTTTTCAACCAATCCATGACGCTTAGTCTCACTTTGTTCGACATAAGCCGGGAGGTTTTTCCCCTCAATCCAAAATCACATGTTTCCCATCCCAAGAAAATTAGCCAATAGAATGAGGTTAGATTATATGTTTAGGCTCTTTGTTTTATGTCTTTCTATCTTTTTTGTTGCTTGTAATCAAAAGCCCGGCATAACCAATCCCGAACAATATAACAGTGAGTTAAACAGTACATTACTTAGGGCTGATCCTGTTTATCTAAATATGCTTGAAAAACAGTCTCTTTTAAGGCAAACACCTGAAAAAATACGTATTGTTTCAGGCTCGAATTTGGCTTGGAGAAACCCATCTTCTGCAACATTAAAAAGTGAATTTTTAAAATTATCACCTGCTTGGTTTTATGCCAATCCAACTCACTTTAAAAAAGAACAATATCAAAACTACCTTGAAAGTTTTTTATTTTCAGGTCCTGCTTCCTTGAAAAAATTTGGAATTAATGCTATTTTATTATCTCCAATTTCTCAGTTTGATTTTAATATAAATATTGATTTTAATGGTCAACATATTGAAAGTAGTCAATACAATAAAAATTCTTCATCTGTTTCATTTAATTTTGATGAACAAATCATAAATTTATCACAATATAAAAGTTTACAAAGTTCCATGCTTGTGGGTGGTGATATGCTTTCACCCTCCTTGGGTTATGGGCCTGATTTTATTTTAGCTTTAAATGCAGTCAGGGATTATCCGGGATTATTTGTCATGACAGAATTACCAAAAAAACTTTGGCAATATTTCCCCATAAAAAACACTTCAAATGACATTTATGAACCATATATTATTAGTAATAATAATGATAAAACTTTATTAATTGAACACGGAATTATTCCAAAATCCTTTGCAAGAGATTATTTACCAAGTGCAACAAAAAGTAATTTTGCCATAAGTTCTCCAATTCGAGGCATAGACAGTATTGAAAGGCGTTGGGTCTATCGCTTTGTTAAAAATGCCGATACAGCATTATTAAATTATTCCGATCCAAGTTTAAATGCTCAAAAATTATTTTCAGCCAGTATTATTCAACAGGTAGGTGTTTTTAGACAAGCATTGATTGGTATAAAAATAAGTGACCTTTGGGGGCAGGAAGTGGTTAATACAAGTTCAAACTTATCAACTTCAAAACTTGCCGAACCTGCCTTGTCAGCCTTGTCCACTTGGAATAAAGCTATTCATAATTATGGAGCTTGGTCAATTATACGAGAAGCCTTCCCCATGGAATTAATCCCCTTATTACAAGGAGAAGGTACTGATTTTGTAGCAGATACAGTTTTTATGCCTGAATTTGAAAAGGCTTTACTTTCCGAAAATGCAGAAAATTTAAAACAAAATATTCAAAAAGCATTGGATTTAAATATTGATTTTGCTGCCTTGTGGCATGGTTCACCCGACAGTTATGATGGGTATTTTTCTGAAAGATTTTTCAATAGTCCAACCTCCATGGCATTGGCTGCAAAAGCTGCGAAAATTAGCCAACAAGAAGTAAACAATTTGCAAGAGTTGATAAAACTTCCCTCAGCATTGCAAGAAAATGATAATTTATTGAAAAAATATGATAATGCAAAAGAAATTCAATATTCCTATTTGGCTTTTCAAAGTTTGATTTCAGGACTACCAATTATTACAGCCTATGATTTACTTGGAATTATTCCAAAAGGAAATTTACCAAGTTTTAGTCTTACTTCAAGGCAAAATCCAAAAAATCAAGAAGGGATTGTTTTACACGATATTCTTCCTGTTCAATTGCGTGATAAAAATAGCCTTGCTTCTCGTTTGCAAAATATTTTTAGTATAAGAGAACAATATAATATAGGAAACACTGAACTTATTGCCATTGCTGAAACAAATTCCAAGATTTTTGCAGTGATTTTGCAAAATGAACAGGGTAAAAATTATCTATGTGCCATGAATATCAGTTCAGAATCCACCCAAACCGAACTTGGATTGCATAAACAATTTTTAGGTGCAAAAAATCTATTTAATTCAAATTCATATCAAATTTTTAAGACAAAGTTTAAACAAAATTTTAAACCTTGGCAGATTAAATTTTTTGAATTATATTAATATATATTACAAATAATAAGGTGGTTGTATTATGTCTGACTCTAAATTTGCCAGTCTCTATCCTAGAATTGTAACGGGTGTATGTTTATTTGCGGCTGTTTTTTCAGCTTGGTATATTGGATCTTATGCATTTTTAGGTTTGATTTGTCTGATTTGTTTTTCCGGACAAATGGAATTTTGTAATTTCTTTATGAAAGACAGTCCCAAATTAAATAAGTTGATTGCACCATGTTTTGGAATATTTTATCTGTTTGTCATATTTGTTAAATCAAATGATGCCAGTCATGCCATAGTATTATTGGCAATTTTATTTTTTTCCCTGATTTCCTTGGTTCATTTTTGCCAAGAAACTTCCATGAAAAACATGAAAAATTCCGCAATCATGTTATTTTCTTTCTTATATTTGCCCTATGTTTTTGGTTTTTCTTTGGATATGCTGCCTGAAGAGCAAATATTAGTATTTTTAATTCCCATAGTTTCTGATACGGTGGCATATTTTGCAGGAATTTATTTTGGGAAGCGTAAGATTTGGGTTTCGGTAAGTCCTAAAAAAAGCGTGGAAGGATCCTTTGCCGGTTTAGTTGCAACTGTCATTTTGATTGTATTTTTTGGATTAAATTATAATATTTTTCATACCAATTCCGTTGAATTTTTAATTGCCATAGGTATTTTTATCAGTATTTTTACCCAGCTTGGGGATTTTTTTGAATCAGGTGTTAAACGATGTGTTAATGTAAAGGATTCCGGTAAAATTCTACCAGGGCATGGCGGTGTTTTGGATAGAATTGATAGTTTAATTTTTACTCTTGCCAGTTTTGAAATTTGTAAAACTCTTTTTGTATAATAAGGTGTTTAATGAAATATATTAGCAAAATATCATTAGATTTGCAGACTGAAAAGAAAAATGTGGCTGTTTTTGGTTCAACGGGCAGTATTGGCAAAAGCTCTCTCATCATTTTAAAAAAATCTCCCCATTTATTTAATGTTCATGCTTTAATCGCAGGTAAAAATATAAATCTTTTAGCTGAGCAAGCCTGTGAATTTAAACCTAAAATTTTAGCAATCAGTGATGAAAAGGATATTGATGGTTTAAAAAAACTGTTACCTGCAAATTATGAACCGGAAATTTTAGTTGGTAAAAAAGCCTATCAAACTATTTGTGAATTATCAGAAATAGATACTATTGTTTCAGCCCAAGTTGGGGCAGCCGGGCTTAGGGCAACAGTTTATGCTGTTAAAGCAGGTAAGACTGTTTGTCTTGCCAACAAGGAGTCCCTTGTTTTGGCGGGTGATTTTATCAGAGAATTGGCATATCAATCAAATTCTTTGATTTTACCTGTTGATTCAGAGCATTATGCCCTTTTTCAATGTTTATTATCCCAAATTGATTTTGATAAAACCAATGATTTACTCAATCTTGACCATAAAATAAAAAGATTGATTTTAACTGCATCAGGTGGACCTTTTAGGGGTAAGGATCATTCTTTTTTAGAGAAAGTAAACAAAAATCAAGCATTAAAACATCCAAATTGGAATATGGGGGCAAAAATTTCAATTGATTCGGCTACACTTATGAATAAAGGTCTGGAAATAATTGAAGCTTGTCACCTTTTTGGTTTACCCATTGAACAAATTGATGCCATTATTCATCCTCAATCCATAATTCATTCCTTGGTAGAATGGCAAGATGGCTCAATGCTTGCACAACTTTCCAAACCTGACATGAAATTACCCATAGGAGCTTGCCTTGCTTTTCCAAAAATGCTTGAACAAAGAAATAATGAGATGCAATCTCTTGATCTTTTAAAACAAAATCTAAGTTTTGAAGAAATAAATCACAAAAACTTTCCTTGTCTGAATTTGGCAAAAAAAGCTTTTATGCAAAACTTATCCATTGAATTAAATGCAGCCAATGAAGTTGCCGTCCAATTATTTTTGGAGGAAAAAATTAAATTTACCCAAATTCCAAATTTAATCGAAAATTTATTGGAAAAATCAACTCAATTTGAAAAAATCAATTCTACTTGTCATGAATCAGCTTTAGAACAAATAGAGGAAAGAGATTTTAAAGCAAGAAAAACTGTTTTAAACTGTATTTAGTGTTATTTTATATGGTTATAAAAAAATAATCTTTTGCTAAAAAAAATACTTTACAAGGGAAGAAAAAAGTTATAAATAGGAATTGTTCTTAGTAAGAAATATATGTTTTATGCAAATCATATAAAACTATTTTATACTGAATAATTAACAATTTTAAAACTTTTTATTGGAGAAGAAAATGTCTAAAACCAAAGAAAATTTAATGGCTGCATTTGCAGGTGAATCTCAAGCCAATCGTAAATATTTAGCCTATGCCAAGCAAGCTGATACAGAAGGAAAAGCTCAAATTGCAAAACTTTTCAGAGCTGCCGCAGAAGCTGAAACCATTCATGCCCATGCTCATTTTAAAGCTGCAGGTAAACTTGGCGATACAGAAGCTAATTTGCAAGATGCAATTGGTGGTGAAACCTATGAATATACAAAAATGTATCCTGAAATGATTAAAGATGCCGAAGCTGAAGGCGAAAAAGCAATTGCAAAATACATGGGTTTTGTAAATGAAGTTGAAGAAGTTCATGCCAATCTTTATAAAAAAGCTGCTGATGGAACATTGGCTGATGCTGATTTTTATATCTGTCCAATATGTGGATATACTCATGAAGGTAAAACTGATGAAGCCTGTCCAGTCTGTAAAGCTGCAGGAAAAACTTTTTATAGTGTCGGATAATAAATTATAAATTTTATTTTTTCAAAACCTCTGTATTTTTTACAGAGGTTTTGTTTTTTTTTAATGGTATAAAAATATAGACCGAATTTTAAAATAATGGTATAAAAATTTAATCAATTCAGCTTTGTAAAATACAAGTTCATAAGGAAATAAAATGCAGCATTTAGAAAATTTAGTTAGATACTGGTCTACATTAATAAAAGATACTAAAGATTTACCAAATGTCTTGACAGTCACAGCCAAACATGGCGGTACTCGTCCGGCTTGGATAGATAAAGATGAAAAAATGGAAAAGATGTTATTGGCATGGCCTGAAAAATCCGCCTTGCGTTCTGCAACCATTGTTTCCGGAAAAGTAGATAAGGAACTTGTTCCTTGTACAGTTATGCCTTTTATGGAAGGAATTCCAAATGAGCTTAGGGTTGAAAAAACCTATACTTGGAAAAATAAAATAGAGGGTCAAGTGGGATGTGCCATAGGTGAAAGTGAGTATATTTTATGGTTTTATGATCCACTTTATTTTCGTGATAAAAAAGTGGATTTAACTGAAGGTGTAGAACAAACTTTTTATATGGCAGGTTTATGTCTTGGCGTTCGCCCTGCTTTGCTTGATGAATTAACCATAACCAATGGCCCTGAATATGAAGCAAGGCTTGCCCTTTGGCTTGAACAAAACCCAGGTAAAACAAGATTTGAAGCACCGGCATTAAAGGTAAGTTTAAGAGGGCAAAGGATTTTGGGACCGACTGAAATTGCAGGAGAATACCAAGCCAGAGCCATTATTCAGCAGGTTGAAAGTTTTTACTTCGGACCTGAAACAGCAGAAGTCAAAATTTATCGTTTTGTGGTTACTTTTGGACAAGAAAAGTTATTAAAGCTAATGATGTATGCTTCAGAACGGGCTTGTTTGAACAATTATGAACCTAAAGTCGGTGATGAAGTTGACTTATTATTCTGGATGCAAGGTCGTATTGTTGATTCTGAACCTGAAAATGACATAACCGATAAAGATGTACAATAGGGTTAATTTTGTTTATTACCAAGAAAAAAATTATTCTTGCCTCAAACTCTCCAAGACGACAGAATTTTTTAAAAGATATTGGAATTAAATATTCTTTGTTAAATGATTTTAAAAATAGTAAATCAGATCAAATAAAAAACTCTGACATTGGTGTTCTTGCCAAGGATGATTTTGAAGCAAGACCCTTTGATTTTGAATTACCTCAAGATTATGTTGAACGTATGGCGATTTATAAAATGTTTGAAGCCATACAAAGTGGACAAAATTTAAATATAATAAATAAAATAAATGAATTAAGTGAAATTTCATGTATTGATAAAAATGAATTAAACCTATCATTTCATTTAAAAAAATATAATCTCTTAATTGAACAAGACAAATATAATCAAGATTTTTCTGAAACACTTTGGATTACAGCCGATACAATTGTTGCCCTTGATAATAAAATTCTTGGTAAGCCATACGATCAAGAAGATGCATTAAAAATGCTTCAAAGCTTGGCAGGAAGAGAACATACTGTTTTAACATCTGTTTGTGTATTTAATTTTGAAAACTTTATTTTATATAATTTTACGGATAAGGCAAAGGTTCATTTTGTTTCTTGGCCTGAAAAACTATTAAAAGCTTATATAAAAACAAATGACCCCATGGATAAAGCAGGTTCCTATGGTATTCAAGGACTTGGAATTTTTCTTTCAGATCATATTCAAGGTTCATGGGATACGGTTGCAGGTTTGCCCCTTGCAAAATTACTTGAATTATTATTTTATTGTGAAGCTATCACAGTTTAAATTAAAGGATTATTATGCAAAATAAAGTAATGGAAACACTTAAAGCTATGCGAAAAAAAAGCCCTCTTGTTCATAGCATTACCAACTTAGTTGTTATGCAAGTTAATGCAAATATTCTTTTGGCTGCCGGAGCTTCACCAATAATGGCTCATGCCACAGAAGAAATGGAAGAACTTGTTAAAATTTCCGATGCCTTGGTGTTAAATATAGGCACTTTGGATAAGGATATAATTAATTCAATGATTGTGGCCGGTGAATTTGCCAATAAATTTGGCAAGCCCATTGTTTTAGATCCTGTTGGAGCTGGAGCTTCAAAATTAAGAACAGAAACAGCCTTATCCATTATCAGTGATTTAAAGCCTTGCATTTTAAGAGCAAATGCTTCCGAAATTATGGCATTGGCAGGAGAAATTGGAGAAACAAAAGGGGTGGACAGTACAAAGGATAGTTTTGAAGCCCTTAGAGAAGCAAAATTTTTAGCCAATAATTTTAATTTGGTGGTCAGTGTCAGTGGTGCTGTTGATGTGATAACAGATGGGGACACTGTGGTGCAAGTAACCGGCGGAAACCCCATCATGACTTTGGTCACAGGAATTGGCTGCTCAGCCTCTGCAATAACAGGTGCTTGCATGGCTGTTGCTCCAAGTCCTTTGGTTGGAGCAGTTTCTGCCATGGCTCTTTTTGCAAGTGCCGGTGAAAAAGCCGGTAAAAAATGCCATGGCCCCGGAACTTTTCTTTCTTATTTCTTAGATGAGATTTATAATGTTGATCATCAAGATATAACAAACAGGTTACAAATATAATTTGTCAAACTTACTTATTTAATGGACTACTTACAAAGGATAAATAAATGGAAGAAAAAATTTATATTGATGCACTTACAAATGCCCTTGGACAAACAATTGAATTAAGCCCTGAACACAATGCTCTTATTTCTTTGGATGATGCTGACCTTTTTATACAATGGCGATCACGCATGCAAGTGTTTCAAGTACAAATGGCAATAGGAAAACCAAATCCAATCGGAGGCGGAATTTTTAAAAAATTACTGAGTGCCAATTTTTTACTTTACCAAACAGGCGGGGCAAGTCTTAGCTATAATGAAGAGCTTGACATGGTTTTTCTTGAAAATATCATTTCAATACAAGGAATTGATGGAAATGAATTTGTAGAACAAATAGAAATTTTTGTGCAAATAAGAGATGCTTGGGTAGAAAAACTAAATAGTTTAAATGAAGAAAATCAAAATATCATGATCAATGAATTTGTAGACTTGGAAAATGAAATCATGAATGAAGAACACACTAACATGATCAAAGTTTAATCCTTGGAAGCTTGAAGCAATATTCACGTCATTCCCACGCCATTCCGGTTTTCAAAAATTATAATTATGGCATAATTTTTGATTTTATAGTAATTTCAGATGAAATTACTATCGTCGACTGCGATAGCAGGAGACCACT
>CAYJGE010000136.1:0-8280 GCA_964369835.1 uncultured Mailhella sp. | reverse complement strand
TTTCAAAAAAAACGTGGTTTTCCCTCTCAAGAAAAATTAGATGCGTTGCCCCTGGCTGCTTTCCCCTTTCCTTAAAAAGGTTAAATTTTATAATTTATTGTTTTATTAGTTTTTTATTTTTAAATAACAAATAAAAGTTTATGTTGAAAATATTATTTTTATAAATTGGAATGACGTAATAAATTATAAAAAATATCTTCATTGAAAGTTATAATGAATTTCTTAAAAAATATATGTCAAACTAATATGTTAAATATTTGAACGAAGTAATTTATATTGATATTTTTTCCCTTATACGGAAATACAGTGATTTTTATCTTGCAATTATTTTGTTGCTTGATTATAGTATACTGAGAAAATCTGTTTTTAGCCTTTTGTTTTTTTTAGATTTTATAATAACTTATAAGATTAATGAATTTTTCATTTAAAAAAGTTAAAAAGCAAAGTGAGAGAAAATGACCCGGAACGTAGAAGATTTTTTTCAAAGTATGATAGAGAAATTAAGTATACTTAATGAAAAAATATCTAAACAGGAATTCTTAAAAGAAATATGTCGCTTTTTTGATATATCTCATGCTTTTGTTTATGAGTATAGTTATACAGGTGAATTTTTTAGGACAGATTATTCTGAACTTGTAAATAAAAATTCACTTCCTGAGAATATTAATATAAAATCCTCTTTGGGGTTGGAATTATTAAGCGAATTATGTTCACAAAAAGTTATTATCTGTTTGGGAGATTGTAAAAAGAATGTTTTGGAAGAAAGGCTTTCCTGTATTTTTAATGTAAATACCTTGATATTTATTCCCATATTAAATCAACATTATGAGCTTGCCGGATTTGTGGGTCTTTGTGATCGCAGAAAAGAGGTCAGACATGCAAAGGCAGCTTTAGACACAGCCTGTGCCTTGCTAACATTATTAGCCAATACGGTTAAACTTGAAATGTTTCAAAAGGGTATGGCAAATACAGAAGCGGCACTTGCCAATGTGCTTGACCATATTGGTATTGATATCTATGTGAATGATTATTATACCCATGATATTTTATATGTAAATAAATCCATGGCCAAGCCCTATGGTGGCGTCGAGAATATGATTGGGAAAAAATGTTGGCAGACAATTTTTGATGATAAAACAGATTCCTGTGAATTTTGTCCCCAACCTAAATTAATTGGTGAAGATGGAAAATTAAACAAGACCTATCAATGGGATTATGAGCGACCTTTTGATAAATCATGGTTTAGAGTTCTAAGTTCATCATTTCCTTGGACTGATGGTCGCATTGCCCATTTGGTTGCCAGTATAGATATTACAGAAAGTAAAAGAAACCAGATGGTTATCGAAAAGTTGGCACAGTATGATTATTTAACAGGTTTGGCAAATAGAAGAAGTTTACATGATGATATTGAATATTTTATAAATGATACTTCAAAATTTGGTAAAAAATGGTATGTTTTATTTTGTGATTTGGACGGATTTAAATTTATAAATGACACCCTCGGACATGAAGCAGGGGATGTACTTTTAAAAGGTATAGCTCAAGATTTAAATGAGTTTTGTGTTGATAATATAAGAGCTTACAGGCAAGGTGGAGATGAATTTGTTTTGATTTTAAAAGACAATGAAAGCCAAGAGTTTATTAAAGATATTATTGAAAAATTATTTGTCATTTTCCGTAAAAAATATATGTATGAAGGACATGAAATGGGCTGTGGTTGTAGTATCGGAATAGCTCATTATCCAACAGAAGCAAAAACAGCCAAAGACATTTTACAGTTGGCCGATATAGCCATGTATAAGGTAAAAAAAGAGGGTAGAGGCTTTGCCCGTTTTTATCATAATGGTGAATTTTTGGGAATGGAAGATTATTTTGCAAATAAAAATGGAAAAATTTCTCAAAGTTTATTGTAAATGAAAAATAATATTATAAACTTTATTTTTTAAGAATATAAATATCTGTAAATCTATATATGAATTTTTACTTTTCATAAAATCGTTCTGACTTTGAATACCATAGAATCCTCTGCACAATTCTTTTCCAAAAATGCCCCCAACACTTTAGCATAATATGGCAATGGTGTTGATTATATTTTTTATAATCAACTTCTGTATATTTATTTTTATAAATAAATTCAAAATGTTAAAAAAAATAACTATTTAAAGGAGTTTTAAAATGAATGCAATAGAAATGATTAAAGGCAGAAGAAGTATCAGAAAATACACAGATGAAATTGTAAGCCAAGAAGTTTTAAATGAAGTTATGGAAGTTACCAAATATGCCCCCTCTTGGGCAAATTTCCAAATTGCTCGCTATAATTTCATATCAGATCAAGAAATAATTGCAAAAATTGCCGAAAAAGGTGTAAATGGTTTTGTTTATAATAAATCAACCTTGGCAAATACTAAAAACATATTGGTTTTGAGTTTTGTAAAAGGAAAAAGTGGTAAACTTGATGTGGAAAAAGATGATTTTGCCACTTCAAAGTCCAATGGTTGGGAAATGTTTGATGCCGGCATAGCTTGCCAAACATTTTGTTTGGCTGCCCATGAAAGAGGGCTTGGAACTTGTATTTTTGGAGTGATTGATGATAAGGCAATTGCTGAAATAATTGGCTTGCCGGAAAATGAAACCGTAGGAACTGTAGTAACTTTTGGGTATCCTGCAGAAGAAGCTGCCGCACCTGTAAGAAAAGATATTTCTGAAATCACACGCTTTAAATAATCAAGATTGAGTATGTTTTTTCAGGAAGTGGGGAAGCAGTTACATGATTCAGGATTGAGGGGGGAAACCCCATTTTTTTGAAACTTACCCAGCTTATGTCGAACAAAGTGAAATGTATCATGGGAGACCTCTGCACAGTTATTAATTTTTAATAAAAAACTGTTTTTAGAATGAAATTTTTTATTTTTAGATAAAATTTTGTGCAGAGGTTTCCATGGATTAGTTCAAAAAAAAGTGGTTTTTCCCATGCCATTCCGATTTTTCAAAAACTATAATTATGGTATAATTTTTGATTTTAGATATTAAATAAAATATTAATAAATCAAAATAGTTATATTGTTATTGCTCCCCCAAGTAAATAATGGACAAACATTTATGTTTGAATATGTAAATTCAAATAGTTATGTGTTTTTATAGTCATTTGTGTCCACTGAATAGTTGGTGGAGCAATATTTAATAAAATGTTTTTTAAGGAAAGGGGGAGTTTGAGGGGGAAAAACTCGTTTTTTTCAAAAAAACGTGGTTTCCCCCTCAATTTTTTCAAAAAGCAGATTAGCAAAGATTTTAGCATCATTGATGGTGTATGAAATCCTTGAACCTTCATTTGGTTGGTGATAATTGGGAAAACCGCTGGCATAAACAGCCGCAGGAATATTTAATTTTCTTACTCTGCTTGCAACGGTACCGCCTCCTGCTCCGCAAAATTCACAATCAATATTGTTTATTTGCTTTATTGATTGTTTTAGTTTTTGAGCTACTTCACTATTTGGATCTGTTGGTTGAGTGCTTAGTTCTGCGCTGATTATTTCTGCTTTTATTTCTGCTCCATATTTTTTAGCCACATCTTCAGCCAGTTTATTTATTTCGTCCAAAACATCTTGAGGTTGATAATCAGGCAAGATTCTGCAATCAATATAAAAAATTTCTTTTCCTGGTATGGTATTAATATTGGGAATATTTCCCTCATATTTAGTTGGAGTAATGGTTGTTCTATCCGGTTTAAATAGTGAATTACGTTTATTTAATGTTTTTTCAACTTCATGTAATCGTAAAATAAACTCAGAACTGACAATTAGTGAATTAATTGCATCATCAGGTGTGGAAGCATGACATTGCTTTCCCAAAACTGTTATTTTTATCCACAAAAGGCATTTTTCAGCAATTTCAATCAAATCATTATTTGAACTACCAAAATCAGGAACAAGCACCAAGTCATTTTTGTCTATTAAGTCGGGTTTTGTTTTTAAAACATGATCAATACCATAGGTATTGTGAGTTTCTTCATCTGCCAAAAAAAGCAAGGCCAAAGTATAATCGGGAATAGTATTTGTTTCAAGTAAAGCTTTAGCTATTAAAACAGCAGAAACCAAGCTTTGCTGATTATCTTCAACACCTCTGCCTCTTATGATATCATTATCATTTTCATCAAGAACAGCTTCGTAAGGATTGGTTTTCCATAGCCCTATTTCTCCGGGGGGAACAACATCCAAATGGCACATAATCCATAATTTTTTTTCACTTTTTCCCGGAATTGTTGCCAAAATATTAGGTCTTTTACCTGAAGGAGCTCTTTGGTCATCTGCATCAATTCTGGTGATATTATTAATACCTAAGGAGATTAGTTTTTGCTCAAGCCAGTTTGCTTTTTCCCATTCTCCAATTCCACCTTCTTCTCCCGGACTGATGGCTGGATAAGAAGTTAATCCTTTTTGAAGCTCAAAAACTAAATCTTGACAATTATCTATAAAATTAAATAAATTTTTATGCATAAAAACTTCTCTCCATTTAAATAGTTGATACCAAAGCACTGTTGTTTTGATAGTTTCTAATGTGTAATATGTTGGTATTATACATTAAAATAAATATTTTATAATTGTTATATTTATTAATAATTTTTATCTTATTTAAAATTGGTATTTCAATGTTCACTTACTATTTTGTTAGAATTTTTTATTTAAACCAGCCTCTTTTGGCAAAGAAAATCAACATTCCAATCACAATAAATGCCATTACTCCAAGACAAGCAAAGTATGCCCATTTCCATTGTAAATCGGGCATATAGTGAAAATTCATACCATATAGTCCTGAAATAAAAGTAATTGGCAAAAAAATTGAAGAAAATATGGTAAGTATTCTTAATCTTTTATCAGTTTGTTCTCTTAAATGTGAATCAATTCTAAGCAACTGATCCTCAAGGCGTTGGTCTAAGCTGATAAGACTTTTTTGAACGTGATTTAATGTGTCTAAAATGTCATTTACTATGTTTCTGGTTGAATAGGGAATATATGGCCTATGAATTACGGTTTTTAAAAGTGTAAAGCAAAAAAGATTTTCTTCACATTGATTCATAATTATACCAAGTAAGCTTTTATAATACATGACAGTATCATTATCTTCTTCAAGTGGAATTAAATCCATTGATTTTATATAATTATTAATTTTACTTCTTGCTTCTAAATGATTATTTACTAAAACTTCTATTAATTTTTCTAAAATAAGAATTAGGAAAAAAATATTTTCTTTTCCTTCAGGAGGTGATCCCACAGGTATATTTTGAAATATTTTATCAAGAGGAGTGTTTTCTTTTTTACTAAAACTAATAATAAGATTGTGGTGCATGATAATATGAATATAATTTGGTTCTGATGTCCAGTCATTTGAGATTGGGATATGTAAATAAATCCCATTAGTCAAAGGTTCTGCCCGTGGAAATTCTCTCTCATCATTACAAATTATTTTTTCAAAATCCGATAAACCAAGCTTTACCAGTTCATTTTCCCAAACATCCATATTATTGGAAACATAATGTACCCAATATTGAATATTTAGATTTGACAAAAGCTTTTCATATGTTAAATCAACGTGATTAGGTATTTCAGAAACTTTTAAATTATCAACTTGTATAATCTTTGTTTGCATATAATTTCCTAATTTATTTTAATTTTTCTTGTTTGTATAAATAATCCGAGTTAACGACAAACAAAACATGATAAATTGAGCTAAAAAGGCACCGACAATTGGAGGTAAAGTTCCATTTTCCCCTAAACCTTCACCCAAGTTGTTTAGAAGATACGTTAAAAAAGCTGTACCAACTGAAAGTATAACAGCTAAATAAGCATTACTTTTATAACTGACTATTGCAATAGAAACAAAGGCAAATACAATAATGGAAATTGCATAGGAAATTTTTCCATACCAAATGGTTTCAAGTTGTTCAACATTGGAACCTGAATTTTTTAACCTGTCAATGGCTTGCCCAAGTAATACAAAATCTAAAAATTGGGGTTTATCTTCTTCATTTACAAAGAAATAATTTATATTTTGATCAATTATTAATTCAGCTTCAGAAATATTTATTGTATTAAATTCACTTGGGTTTGTTATGGTTAAATTTTTTAAAGTCCAAACCGTATCTTTAGTTTGAAAATTTTTAGCATTGATAATTGTATAAATTTCCTTTGAATCTTTATCAAGTTGATAAATTAAAATATCTTCACCAAGCCCCTTTTCAGAAACTTTACCCAAATTAACAATATAATTTCCATCAATAAACCAAATATCTTTTAATATTTTTTCGGAAACAGTTCTTTTTCTTACATCAATATCCCATATTTTTTCAGCTTGTTGCTCGGTTTTACTTACCAATATTTGAGCACAAAAAAATTGAGTTATTGCCCAAAATATACCGCAAGCCATTAATACTCGTACCAAAACAAAATTTGAAATTCCACCGGCTTTTAAAGCCACAATTTCTCTGCTGGCTGACATAACACAAAGTAAAATAACACAGGCCAATAAAAATACGGCAGGCAAAATTTGAGATATAATTCCGGGAAGTTTTGCTAAATAATATGGTATGATATGGGAAGCGCCACCTTCAAACTCCAAAAAAGAATCGGCTTTTTCCACAAAGTCAATAATCAAATAAATCCCTATTCCAATTCCAAGGGTCATTAATAATAACAAACTATGTTGTTTTACTATATATTTTGTAAGAATAGTCACGTATTGCCTCTTTTTTTATTTTTGCACTACTATATTATCTAGGTAATTTGTGTTTTTTAAAAATTTTTCTTAACCGATAAAAAACTTCAAAAATTGATGGTATTCTTTCCCTTGCCGCCGAATTAATTCCATAACAAGCAATTGAAAAGAAAATAAATACAGGTAACCAAACAGTAAAATATGGATTTTTTCCAAATTCAACCAAGTTTAAACCAAAGGAAACAAGACTATAATAAATAAAAAAGATGATTAAAGTTAAAACTAAACCGATTTGGCGGTGAATTCCTTGGCAAGAGGCAGCAATAGCAACAGCAAAAACAGTTAATACTATGCAAGAAATTGGAAAAATAACTCTTTTATGTCTTTCTGAAATTATTTTTAGAGCAAAATTTTTATCTTCTAACATTTCTTCAGCAATATTATAATTTAATAATGTAGAAAAATGCATTTCACGTGTTTTTATTGTACCTAGGTTCAGACCTTGAACAATGGAGGACAAGGAAAACCTCATTACATATTCTTTGAAATTTAATGTTGTTATATTAGTATCTTGTTTGGTATAAATTATGCCATCTTGCAAAAGAAGAAAAATATCTCCTTGTTCATAGTCAATATCAAGATTGCCTTTTGGTGATAAAATTGTAAGTGTGGCGTCTTTTCTGCTTTTATCTTCAATTAAAACTTGTGACAATGTTCCTTTTTTCGTATCTATTTGTTTAGCATAAAAGGTAGTATTTGGAATATCTTGATTAAAAGTTCCTGGCTGTAATGCCAAACTCATTCTGGTTTGTGCAATTTCAATTAAAAGGCTTCTAAAATTTGCAGATCCCCAAGATATACCTGAATAAGAGATTAAAAGTGTAAGTAGGGAACAAATTATTCCAAATATGATGGGAGCGGGCAAAAGTTGGTAAAGGCTTATGCCACCTGCTTTAACTGCAATAAATTCCCTATCCGATCCCATGCGCAAGAAAGTTAAAAAAACAGCAATCATTGCTGAGATGGGAGTCATCAATAAAAGAAAAGAAGGACTTAAAAATGTGAATACCAATACTGTATCTAAAAAGTTTAATTCTAAACCCAAAAGCATATCCTTAAGTTGTAATGCTCTGCCCATTAGTACAAATGTCATAAGCACAGCTACGCTTATGAAAAACACTTTCAGACATTCAAAAAAAATACGCCGAGTTAATAAACTCATTCTAATACCTCATAATTATTAATGCTTTTAAAATAGAAAATTTTTAAGAAAACGCTGATTAAATCGAAAATTTAAATTTCCATGAAAATTGCACAAGCGTTTTCTTACAAAATAGACATGAAATGGCTATTTTGCACGCCGAAATGAGAGCAAAAACCATGCTTTTTGCGTCCCGAAGGGCGAATGAAGGCAGTGTGCCTTTCTGATTAATTCCGTTTACAGAATTAATCAGTGCTTCCTTACACGTCATTCCAATTTGGGGGCTTTGCCCCCAAACCCCCAGCAAAGGGAGTGACTCACGCCATTCCGGTTTTAAAAAACCATAATTATGGCATGATTTTTGATTTTAG
>CAYJGE010000135.1:0-8349 GCA_964369835.1 uncultured Mailhella sp. | reverse complement strand
AGTTTGAGGGGGGAAACATCATTTTTTTCAAAAAAATGGGGTTTCCCCCCTCAATTCGAAATCACATGGGGCAAAGTTTCTGTGGACAACCAATAATAATCAATTGCTCTGATTTCTGCTTTATCAATTTTATTTTTATTACTGAACATCCTGCTATTATAGTAACCATGCACAAGGTTTGCGCCGTCATCAATTAATATTTGTTGTAATTTTGTGATTAATTCAATTCGTTTTTCCAAATCAAATTCAACCATCAATGCTTCATAATTTTTATCATATTCTTCATTTTTATAATAACCGTAATTAACTGAATTGGGACTATACCAATTACCCAGAAAATCTTGAGGATCACCAACACCGACAGTCATGGTATTGGCAGTCACAAGGTCAAACTCACCCGCATTTTGCAGTGCAAGAGCTGTATCATAATCTCTGATATTAACAGTTGTTTTAATGCCAATGGCTTCAAGTTGCAGGGCAACAGCCTGAGCAAAATCATTTAAATTCCTACTGGTATAAACAATATAATTTAGATTAATATTTTGACCATTAAGCTCCCTGTAACCATCACCGTCAGTATCAATAATTTTAGCATCATCAAGTAATTTAATTGCTTTTTCTGTGTTAAATGGATAGGGATTTATCAATTTATCATAATTATAGGGCAATGAAGACGGTAGAACAGCAAAACCTGATGTATACATTCCGCCAACTGTTATATTACACATGGTTTCAGTATCAAGAGCCATTATGACAGCTTTCCTAAGAGCATCATTACCAAGTTCATTCTTAAAATTAATATAGGAATTGCCTGTACGAACACCGGCAGAAGTGGAAATATAGAAACCATCATTTTTGGCAATTTCTTCAATGGCATCGGGAGAAGTAATATTTTCTACAACATCAACATCTCCATTTTGTAAAGCAATGGACTTGGTTGTATTATCATCCACATAGAAAATACTTACTGTATCAAAGGGAACATTGGTGCGATAATGTTCATTTTTCACCAAATCCATATGCACACCCATATTATCTGTTTGAATGGCATATGGGCCTGTACCTATTACATGTGGCTCAAGTTCATTAACATCAATAATGACAAAATAAGGATAGGACAAAATTCCCATTAAATTATTGGTGGGCTGTTTTAACTTAAAAGTAACAGTGCGCTCTTGATCATTGGCACTAAGACTTTCATAAATCAAATAACCGTCAGGATTGGAATTTCCCTTACCCCCTTGTGAAGCATCGGTTTCCTTATACAACCTTTCAAACGAAGCCACAACAGCCGAAGCAGTCACAGGTTTGCCATTGGAAAATTTAATATTTTCAAAAAGACGAATTGTCCAAGTTTTATGATCCTCTGAAATATCAATCACCTCTGCAAGATTTGGCCGAGCAATGGTATTTTCATCAAATTTAAATAAACATTCGGTTATACCATACCTTACCCCACACCAACTGGAATTAACATTTACAGAAGGATCAATATAATCCGAATATTTATAACAAGCAAAATTTAAATGCTTTTTTTCGCTATCATTTGAAGCAAAAGCATTTGAACAAAAAATTAATCCTAAAAAACATAGTGCAAATTTAAGGAAACGCTGATTAAATCGAAATTTTAAAATTTTATAAAAACATAATAGCGTTTCCTTACAAAATAGACATGAAATGTCGATTTTGCACGCCGAAATGAGAGCAAAAACCACGCTTTTTGCGTCCCAAAGGGCGAGTGAAGGCAGTGTGCTTTTCTGATTAATTCCGTTTACGGAATTAATCAGTGCTTTCATAGATAAATTATTTGGATTAAACATAAATATCCTTAATCTTGGTGATTTGGATCAAGAAGATCTCTCACGCAATCACCTAAAAAGTTAAATACAACCACGGTTATAAATATTGCCAAACCGGGATAAATCATCAGCCATGGAGCAGATTGCATATATTGTCTGCCCTCATTTAACATATAACCCCATTCATTGGAAGTGGACTGAGCCCCTAAACCTAAGAATGAAAAGCCGGCAAGTTCAAGCATTAGTCCACCCATATCAGTTACTGCCGTAATCATGAGCATGGGAATAATGCTTGGTAAAAAATGTCTTTTTATTATATTAAAATGTGAACTTCCCGACAAACGAGAAGCTGAAATATAATCCATATATTTTATTTTTAACACTAAACTTCTGGCAAGACGTGCGTATTTTGTCCAAGTTACCATGGTAATGGCAATAACAGCATTAACAATACTTGGGCCAAGCATGCCTGCCATGGCAATGGCAAGGGCTATGCCGGGAAAAGAAACCATCATGTCTGAAATTCGCATGATAATTGTATCGGTTTTCCCGCCCACATATCCTGCTATCATGCCAAGTCCGCCACCTATGAAAAAGACAGACATAACCAAGATTACAGTGGAAGCAAGGGATATTCTTGCCCCATAAATGACCCTTGAAAAAAGATCTCGCCCCATGCGATCTGTTCCAAACCAATGTTCTGCGTTTGGGGCTTGATTGGCATCAAGAAGTACAGCCTTATGTGGATCATAGGGCATGATCCAAGGTGCAAAAACTGCCACCGATATTAAAATCATAGCTAAAGTCAGAAATACATAAAAGACAAACTTTGTTTTCATGACAATCTCTTTAGCCTTAAACGTGGATCAAGATATTCATAGGAAATATCCACAATAAAATTAACTGACATATAAATAAGAGCAATCCATAATACATAGGCTTGAATTACAGGATAATCCATGGATGTAATAGCCGAAATGGCCAAACTTCCAAGGGCAGGCACAGAAAAAATAATTTCCACAACAGCCGTACCACCAAGCAAAGAACCAATGGAAAGCCCAAATAAAGTAATCAAAGGAAGCATGGCATTTGGCATAATATGCTTCCACAAAATTTGCCTTTTACTAAGCCCAAGAGCCTTGGCACCTATAACATAGTCTTGATTTATTTCTTCCAAAATGGCAGCTCTGACTTGCCTTGAATATTTACCTGCCATGGTAAAAGCCAAAGTAAAGGCAGGCAGAAAAAGTTTTTCAAAATCCACCTTGGTTGAAACCACGCTGATTAATCCAAGCTCAAGTGCCACAAAATACAGCATAAGCAAACCAAACCAAAAATTAGGCATGGAAATTGCCACAAAAGAAATTGCTCTGATAATATAGTCCGCCAATTTATTATGATAAAGGGCAGATAAAACCCCAAGGGGAACAGCCATCATTACCATAAACAAAAGAGAATAAAGAGTAAGCTCAATTGTAGGCCAAAGTCTTGCCATTAAAATTTTACTGACGGGTGCCCCCTGTGAAAAGGAAGTTCCAAAATCACCATGCAAACAATTCCAAAGCCAATCACCATATTGAGTCCAAAAAGGTCTATGCAAGCCCCATTCTTGTCGCATGGCTTCCATAACCTCCTCTGAAGGAATATTTCCACTGGCTGCAAACATGGCTCTGACAGGATCAATAGGAGAAAAGTAAACAATTGCAAAGGAAATAAGTGTCACTCCAAAAAGAGTTAAAATTAATTGTATCAATCTGTAAAAAATCTGATTTTTCATAAAACCTTTATTTTTTTAAGGAAATAAAAAGCACATCCTTAAAATAAATTTATTTTAAAACAAAAATGGGGACTTACTATGTATAAATACACAATAAGTCCCCATTTTTGGCTTATTAAAACACATAAACTTGTTCCCTCAAGCTATGAATGTGAAACACTAGGTCTTCCGACTGACAGGACATTGCCTAAACACGGTGGTGGATCCGCATCGGAATTTCACCGATTTCCCCTTTTTTATGCTTCATTATAAAATTTAAATAAAATATAAAAAAAATAAAGTCAAGTTTTTAAATTAAATCTCTTGTCTCTTTTCTGATAACTAGCCAATAATAAACAGTAAAAATTGAAGACATTATAAATGCACCGGCAGGATAACAAGCACCAAGCAAATAAATACTATTATTAATAGGAAAAATAAAATAAACCCAAAAAAAGCGAACCCCAACCACACCAATCAATGTTAACATCATGGGAAGCATACTTCTGCCAAAACCTCTTAATGATTGAGAAAAAATCTGATGTGGTATGGTTAAAAGATACATGGGAATTATCACAAGCATAAGATTTGACCCCGTCTGCACAACTTCTTGGCTTGTGGTAAACAGAGAAAGCATTTCTTCCCTAAAAAGAATAAACAATCCAACAATACTGCCAACCAAAGCATAACTTAAAATAATGGCTTGCTTTACGGACTGTTTTACCCTGTCAAATCTTCCTGCTCCAAGATTTTGCGATACAAATACAATGGTTGCACTACCCAGTGCCATTACAAAAATATCCACAATACTATCAATTTTCACATAGGCAACCCATGAGGTTACGGCAACAGTGCTGACACTGTTTATCCCAGTTTGGACTACGATATTGGAAAGACTATACATAATGCTTTGAAGTCCTGTGGGTAAACCTATCCAAACAATGTTTTTTAACATGGAAAAACGTATTTTTAATTTTTCTGTGGATTTTGGAATTTTCACAAATAAAATATAGGCTAAACATACAGCACTGACAGTTTGAGAAAGCAAGGTTGCAAGGGCTGCCCCAAAAACTCCCATATTAAACAATAAAATAAACACAAGATCCAAAACAATATTTAATATACTGCAAAAAATCAATAAATATAAAGGTGTTTTAGCATCACCAATGGCTCTTAATGAGCCGGCAAAAACATTGTATAGTACACAAAAAATAAGCCCGACAAAATATGTTGACAAATAAATATTTGCCGCTTGCACAGTATCCTTTGGTGTGTCCATAAGCTCAAGTAATTCAATGGAATAAATAAAACCAATCAAGGATAAAGATATGCCCAAGACAAGACAAATCAAAATACCTGCCACAATGGAATTTTTCAATTCATCATTATTCTTTGCTCCAAAATAACGTGAAATATAAACAGTTATCCCACTTGAAAGTCCTACAAAGAAATTAATCAACAAAGTAATCAATTTTGAAGCTGAACCACCCACAGCCGCCAATTCCACATCACCCAAGAAACGACCGATTATAATAGTGTCTATCATGATATATAAATGCTGAAAAAAAGCACTGATCAAAAGAGGCAGAAAGAAAAATAACATCTCTTTCCAAATAATACCTTCTGTTATTTTATTTTCTGTACTCATTTAATTCCTCAAAGTTTTATAATTATTAAGTGTTGAAAAAAATAAAAAAAATAATTTTTGTTATTTTAGTGAGTTAATCAGTGTTTGCCTAAATTAAATTTATAAAAAAGTCAAATTATGTTTTTCAATATTTTCATAAAAAAGATTTTACTTTACAATGAATTATAAAAGATTTATTTGATGGAAAACAAAGTAAAGCGGTAATACAATTTATGCAAAAAAAATACATCTACCTCATATTTTCGGCTGTTATCCTAATTTGGGGAGTCAACTGGACTGTCACAAAAATAATTTTATTCTCTGTTCCTCCCTTTTGGACTTCAGCCATAAGGGCAATCATTGCAACTGTTACCTTACTTTTTTTACAAATTATCACAAAGCAGTTTATTATACCTAAACGTCATGATTTACCGGCCATTTTTGTTGTAGGTATTATACAATTTTCCTTTTATATTATTCTAATGTCAATTGGTTTACAATATGTTTCGGTTGGGCGTTCTGTTGTTTTATCCTACACAACACCCCTGTGGGTAGTTCCGGCCGCAATATTTATTTTAAAAGAACCCATGGATAAAATAAAACTTTTTGGAGTGGGACTTGGTATTATAGGTATATTTATTTTGATAGATCCCCTAGCATTAATAGCAAGTGATATGAATCAAATTATTGGAAATATTCTATTATTGTTAGCGGCATTTTTTTGGGCAATCAGTATTATTTTTGTAAAATGCTATACATGGAAATCAACTCCCTTTCAGCTGGTCTTTTGGCAAATATTACTTGCCTCCATTATCTTTATAATTTTTGCATTTTCTTTTGAAGGAGTGCCTAATTTTACCCTTACTTCTGAATTGGTCAATCTTTTTGCCTACACAGGAATATTGGCAGGTGCCTTTGGATTTTGGGGGATAATATTTGTCAGTAAAAATCTTCCCGCCGTTGTGATGTCATTAACATCATTATTAACACCTGTCACAGGAATCATCAGTTCACAAATTATACTAGGTGAAGTGATGGACCTTCCTTTTATTATTGGTAGTTTATTAATTTTTATAGGTATTGTAATCGCATCTGTCTTGTCCAAAACAAAATAAAAAATCTCTGCATAGTAAATATACAGAGATTTATACAAGAAAGCACCGATTAGTTTTCTTGGAGGAAAACTTTTTTGAACAGTCAAACGTCGGTCACGTTTCATTCGACATGATCGGGGATTTTACAACAAACCTTCTTTTCAAGAACTTTTAATATTAACAAATATTTATTGTTTTATTCTTTTAAAGAGGAGTTAAAATTCAAAAAATGAATTTTTTATAGGGATTTAATCAGTGTTTCCATAAATTATTTTTTCAAAAAAGCTCTGCATATTATGCAGAGCTTTTTTTTATAAGCTGGAGTTGATTTTATCGGCCCAAGCTACAATTTCATCTTCATTACCGGAAGCTCCGCCTTCAATGCGTAAACCTTCAGCAATTATTACAGCTTTTTCTTCATTATATTTTTCTTCAATAAAGTCAACGCCACCGCAATAAAGTTCAAATGCAGTATCACCTGAAGCAAAAGCAGCGCATTTTACGCCATTAAGTCCCATGTCAGAAAAAGAATTTTCATACTCTACAAAATCACTTTGAAGCTCAATTGTATCTGTTCCCCAAATAGAAGTTCCCATTAAAACGCAGTCATAACCACCTGCAAGACCTGATGCTTCCACATTTGCAGCACTTTCACAATCAACACTATGCCCAAGACCTGCCAAGTGTTTTTGGATACACTCTGCAATTGATTCTGTATTACCGGTTTCTGATCCATAAACGATACGAATTTTAGCCATAATAGACTCCTTTTATTTATTTGTAAGATAATGAAACAATGAGGTTATACCATAATATTATTGAATTATTTAATTTTTATAAAAACAACATAATTGTGCTGAAATTTTCATTTGACAATTCATAATGTAAAAAATCACCGGATTTTTGTTTATAGTTGTTTGATCCACCTCCTGTTTGCAAACGATATTTTGCAAGTAAACCCCTTGGTATACGCATTTTCACTCGTTTTTTAGGTGCAAAATAATTTAGCATACCAAATGTATTTAAATTATCTTGAGAAAAACAAACCATAAAGTTAGTTGACAAACCTTGATTCTTTACCAAATTAGGCATTATAACCTCCATGCTTTTAAAAAAGCTATAATTAATGAAAACAAATGTCAATTCTATTTTATAAAAATTTAAAATAATTTAAAATCATTTTATTTTATATAGTTATAAAAATTTAATGGTCAAAATATTTTTATTTATTAAATTATTGACATTTAATTTCATTTATGTAATATTTGTCAAATATTCTGGAGGAGTAATTATGAATACTGAATTTAATATGAATTACAGAGTAAATTTAGGCAACATGCACATAAATTTAAATGGATATTTAGATGAGCCGGGTGCCGAACAAGTCATTGATACAATCAAAGAAATTCATTTCGGAGAAGGCAGAATTTTTATTGATACTCAAAATCTACATGGTATAAGCATAATTGCTTCAGATAATTTTAAAAAATCCTTCAATAATCTTTCCATAAATAATAACAACCTATATATTAAAGGTAAAAACGGCATGGACTTAGTTCCAAAAGGAGGAAGATTGATTATTTTAAAAGACAAAAAAGAACTTAAGGCACAAGAACACAAAGAACATTCTTGTTCCGGATCCGGCAATTGTAATTGCAAAGTACCTTGCAAAGTTTGTAAATGTGCACTTAAAAGAAAAGAACAAGCTGAGCAAGTTGCAAGTTAAACAAAACCTTTACATTTTAACTTCTAAATGCTGAATCTTAGCATTTATTTAACAAAGACATTGCAAAACAATGACTTTGTACCCCAGATGACACAAAACCCCCTGTTTTTTGCGTCCCTAATTAATCAACAAAACTAAAAAGGTTAATACCAAGCTAAAAGAGGATTTTCTTTTGAATTTCCTCTTTTTTTTATTAAAAGAAACCTCTGCATAATTATTTTTCTATATTTAACAAAATTTTCTTGCAACTATTTGAAATAAATGATATATTGATAAAAAATCAAGGAGAGAATTATCATGTTTGGTAGGAAAAATACAAAAGTAAATGGATTTGGAGATTTTGTTTT
>CAYJGE010000134.1:0-8480 GCA_964369835.1 uncultured Mailhella sp. | reverse complement strand
CATAAATAAAGTAATTCTTTATTATAACGTTAAATAATTTAGAAACACACCCTAAATCTAAAAATAAAAACCATGCCAGAATTGTGGTTTTTAAAAATCGGAATGACATTGGTTCTGGCGAACCTCCTCTCAGTGACACTTCTTCTGTTTTTTCTTGATATACCAATAGATTGAAACTGTCGGTTGCTGATAATACTTTGAGGGGGTTTGGGGGAAATCATTTCCCCCAAAAAAAATAAAAAAAATAAAAAAAATAAAAAAAATAAAAAAAATAAAAAAAATAAAAAAAGATAAAACAGGTGCATTATGAAGATATTAATTATAGCCGGCGGCTGGTCACCCGAAAGGTTAATTTCTTGGCAAGGCGGAGAAATAATCCATGATATATTAACAGAGCGTGGGCATGATGTAATTTTATATGATTTGGTAAATGGATTTGAGGGTTTGGTTGAGTTTGCCAAAAAAACAGATGTGGCATTTATAAACTTGCATGGTTCACCGGGAGAAGATGGCTTGGTGCAAGCTTTTTTAGAGAGATTTAATTGTCCTTATCAGGGCTCAAACCCTGCTGCTTCTTGTTTGGCATTGCATAAATATGCAGCAAAGGTTTTGTTTAAAGAAGCAGGATTAAATGTTGCAAATGGTTTTTTTCTGCCATTTATGCCTGAAAGCGAAAGGCTTGATTTGTTGTTAAAAGATTTGCAGTATCCGCTTTTTGTAAAATCCAATAATGCCGGTTCAAGCCTGTTTTTGTATCGAGTTAAGGATAAAAATGAGTTGATTGAGGCATTAAATAATATTTTTGCTGCCAAATATGAAGCTTTGGTGGAGGAATTGATTGTGGGGCAAGAAATAACTTGTGGGGTGCTTGGCGATCAAGCTCTGCCACCTGTTTTAATTGTTCCTGAGGGTGAATTTTTTGACCATAAAAATAAATATGCGCTTGATGGATCAAAGGGCGCAGATGAAATTTGTCCTGCGCCTATTTCGGAAGAATTGACAAAAAAAATTCAAGAACTGGCATTAATAGCGCATAAAACCTTGGGCCTTAGTGATTACAGTCGTTCTGACTTTATTGTAACAACTGAAAATGATTGTTATATTTTAGAAAGCAATACTTTACCGGGAATGACGGCAAATAGTTTGGTTCCAAAGGAAGCAAAGGCAATCAATATGTCACTTGGCAAATTATTGGAAAGATTGCTTGAATTGGCATTGCAAAAAAGGAAGTAATTATGATAGTGCCATGTCATTTCACTTTTTAAAACTCACAATTGATTAGTGAAAATTTTTTATTTTTGTCATTTTTTCAAACAAAGTTTGAAAAAATCATTGGGGTTTGCAAAGGGAGTGACTCCCTTTGCCGGGGGTTTGGGGGCAGAGCCCTCAAGTTGGAATAAGGAGGAATTAGATATGTAAGCACTGATTTAATCAGTGGTTTTTTGGATAATGGTCAATAATCTTTAATATTTGTATAAAAATTTTTATACATTCTTTTTCTTGAACTTTTTTTAATATTAAGATAATCTTTCAAAAAATATTATTAAAAATTTCGGAGAAAATATAAATGTCTAATTTTGAAGTTGTTATTGGCCTTGAAGTCCATGTTCATCTTGCGACAAACAGTAAACTTTTCTGTTCTTGCCCAAATTCCTTTGGGAGTAATGCCAATAGCAATGTTTGCGAAGTTTGTTCAGGTATGCCGGGAGTATTGCCTGTTTTAAATAAAAAAGCTGTGGAATTGGCAGGGCTGACAGCTCTGGCAATCAATGCAAAAATTAATCAAAAGTCGATTTTTGCAAGAAAAAATTATTTTTATCCTGATATGCCAAAAGATTATCAAATTTCTCAATATGATTTACCCCTTTGCGAACATGGATACTTGGATATAAATGTTGGCGGTGAAAAAAAGAGAATTGGGATTACAAGAATACATTTGGAAGATGATGCCGGAAAAAGTATTCACTCAAGCCATGAAAATATAAGCTATGTGGACTTAAACCGTTCAGGTACTCCTTTAATTGAAATTGTCAGTGAACCTGATCTTCGCAGTTCCGAAGAAGCTGTGGCCTATTTAAAAGCCTTGCATGCCATTGTGGTAAACCTTGGAGTTTCCAACGGAAATATGGAAGAAGGCAGTTTTCGATGTGATGCCAACGTCTCCCTTCGTCCAAGGGGGCAGAAGGAATTTGGAACCAGAACAGAGCTTAAAAATTTAAATTCCTTTAGGCATGTGCAAAAGGCCATAGAATATGAAATGGCAAGACAAGAAGATATATTGCTTGATGGCGGTAAAATTATTCAACAAACCAGACTTTATGACAGCAATAAAAATATAACCTTGGCCATGCGTAATAAAGAAGATGCCGAAGATTATCGTTATTTTCCCGACCCTGATTTATTGCCAATTTTGATTAGTGATGAAGAGCTTGCAAAATGGCAAGCCGAACTTCCTGAGCTTCCTGCCAATCGTAAACAAAGATTTATAGAAGAATGGCAAATAGGAGATGCAGAAGCGGAAATTATTGCTTATGATCCTTATTTAACATCACTTTTAGAAAATTCCATTCAGGCCTATTCTGAGCCGAAGAAAATAGCCAATTTAATTTTAGGCCCACTATTAAGGGAAATTAATCAAAGAATTGCAGATGGTAAGGAAGGCGTTTTAGAAATTCAACCTGTTGCTTTGGCTGAACTTGCAAAAATTATTGATAATGGTCTGATAAGTTTTAAAATTGCAGGTGATATTTTTCCTGAACTTGCCAAGGGTGAAAAAATGCCCGAAGAATTGGTAAAGGAAAAAGGGCTTGTGCAGGTTTCCGATAGTTCTGCCATTGAAAATGCCGTGCTCAAAGTTATTGCCGCCAACCCCGATGAGGTAACAGCCTATAGGGGAGGCAAAACAAAGTTGATGGGCTTTTTTGTAGGGCAAATTATGCGTGAAATGAAAGGAAAGGCCAACCCAACCATTGTGAATGAATTATTGATAAAACATTTGTCCCAATAATTAATCATATAGTAAATTAAGTTGACATCGCTAATGTCAACTTTTCGAAAGCACACTTGCGTAGGCACTTGTGTAATAAAATTACACTTATGCCTACGCAGTGGTCGCCTGCTATCGCAGTCGACATAGTAATTTCAGTTGAAATTACTATAATTAGGGCATTTTTGAAAAAGAGTTGACCTAAAATGCCCTAATCACTTCATTGGAGCATAGCGACATTGAAGTGCAAAAAGCAAGAATAGAAGAGGCTTTGCCACTTCGTTAAATGATTGCTTTTTGAAAGTTATATGGGGGTAGAGCAGATTCAATTTTTATTGAAACTGCTCTAATACAGGCTGAAAGTTAATTTTGTATTTTTTACTTTATTAACAAATAATTATTCTGTTTTTCAAGACTAATTCACTATATTTTAAAAATCTAAGAACAGGGTTTATTAAATTACTAACATATTAAAACTATTCATTTATGATATTGTTTTTTAAACAATGTTTTTTGGGATTTATATGAGTATGAAAAAAAAATCTGCCAATGGGGATTCAAATAATTTTAATCTATATTTTAGTACGCCGGGCAGTTCAGACGTAAACTTTAAAGATAGAAAGTCAGATAGATCGGAGATTAATTCCGGAAAAATTAAAGAAGCTGTCAAAGAATTCATGCCTACTGATCAAAATGACAAATTTTCAACAGATGCTACAGATATTAATAGTATTGATACATTTAATGAAGATATTGAATTTCCAAGGAAAACATCGGATCAAAATCCCGATTCAGAAAATTTGTTGATCTTTTCAGGTCAAGACGGTCAAGAAAAAAAGGCTGATGCAAAAGAAGCAAAACCAAAAAAAGCTAAAAAAGTTAAGAAAAAGAAAAGTATTAGTGCCAGAATTGTCAGGTTTTTCTTTTTTGTATTCCTTATAGGAGCTTTACTTGGGTCAATCGGAGTTTATTCCATATATCTATGGGCAAGCAATGATTTACCAAGCTTTAGCAAGGTGGCGGATTATCGTCCCGCTCAAGTCACATCTGTAATGGCAAGAGACGGAAGTTTAATTGGGCAACTTTATCGTGAAAAACGCTATGTTGTTACCTTGGAAGAAATGTCACCCTATGTGCCCATGGCTTTTTTAGCTGTTGAAGACTCTGAATTTTATAATCATCCCGGAATTAATATTTTGGCTATTTTCAGGGCTTTTTTGGCAAATTTGCAATCAGGAAGTATTCAGCAAGGCGGTAGTACAATTACCCAGCAAGTTGTAAAAAGATTGATGCTGACACCTGAAAAAAGTTATGAAAGAAAAATAAAGGAAGCCATTTTAGCTTTTCGCTTGGAAAAACAGCTTTCCAAAGATGATATTTTATTAATTTATTTAAATCAAATATTTCTTGGAAATAATGCCTATGGTGTCGAAGCGGCTGCCAGAACTTATTTTAATAAATATTCAAAAGATTTGACAATAGCAGAAGCCGCCATGCTTGCAGGCCTGCCCCAATCCCCATCGGCAAACAATCCCTATCGCTATCCCGAAGCCGCCAAGGACAGACAAGAGCACGTTTTACGAAGAATGAGAACCCTTGGCTATATCAGCGATGAAGAATATGACAAGGCTGTGCATGAAAAACTGGTTTATGGAACCATGGCAACATTCATGGGGCGTGAGGGCGGTTGGTACTTGGAAGAAGTAAGACGCCAATTGCTTGAGATTTTTAATGAAGAAAATTCAGCCAAATTTGGTTTTGATTTTGGTATCTATGGCGCCGATGTGGTTTATGAAATGGGATTGACCGTTTATACTTCAATGGATCCCGTGCAACAACATTTTGCAGATAAGGCTTTGCGTAAAGGACTTGAAGATGCTACCAAAAGGCATGGTTGGCTGGGCCCCATTGAAAAAATTCCTGCTTCCGAAATGGAAAAGTATTTAAAGGATAATCCCTTTGATTTGGTAAAATTTGAAAAAAATCAATGGCAAAAAGCCTTGGTGACTGAAGTTCTCAAGGCAGGTGCAAAGGTTAAAATCGGCGATTTTAACGGATATATTCCTGTTAAAAATATGGGCTGGGCCAGAGTTCCCGATAAAAGAGTAAATGGGCTTTGGCAAGGCGATGCCATAAAAGATGCTACCTTGGTTTTGGAAGCAGGCGATTTGATATGGGTTTCACTAAAATTACCCACTGAAAGTGAATTGAAAAAAATCAAAAATACAGATGAAATATTTACCAATTTAACAGAAATGACCTTGGCTAATGCCGAAACAAAAACCATGACCTTGGCTCTTGAACAATATCCAAAAGTTCAAGGTGCTTTAGTTGCCATGGAGCCACAAACAGGCGATGTGGTTGCCATGGTGGGTGGTTATGAATTTAGCTATGACGGAGATCAGTTCAACAGGGCAACCCAAGCCTTAAGGCAACCCGGTTCTGCTTTTAAACCTGTCGTTTATTCCGCTGCCTTGGATTATGGCTTTACAGCAGGTTCTTATATCTTGGACGCTCCTATTTTACTTCAACAAGAAAATTCAAACGTTGTATGGCGTCCACGTAATTTTGATGGAGTTTTTGATGGTCCCCTTAGACTAAACAGAGCTTTGGCAAGGTCAAGAAACCTCTGTACAATCAGAATTGCCCAAGAAATGGGAATGGAATCGGTTATTCAAAGAGCCAGAGATTTGGGCTTTAAAAATGAAATGCAACCCTATTTGGCTGTTAGTTTGGGAGCAGGAGAGGTTTTACCCATTGATATGGTCAGTTCCTATTCAGCCTTTGCCAATGCAGGACAAAGAGCCGTTCCAAGGTTAATTCAAAAGATTGTTGGACCCTATGGAAATGTTTTATATGAACAACTTCCTGCCCATGAAGAATCCATTAGCCCGCAAAATGCTTTTGTCATGGCAAAATTACTGCAAGGCGTTGTATTATATGGAACAAGTACCAAGGCTCAATCCCTTGGCAGACCTTTGGCAGGAAAAACAGGCACAACCAATGATGAAATAGATGCTTGGTTCATAGGCTTTACGCCCGACCTTGTGGCAGGTGCTTATATCGGACATGATCAAATTGAGTCCATGGGCAGAGGTGAAACAGGCACAGGCGCTGCCCTACCCATTTTTATGGAATATGCCAAGGAGGCTTTGGCTTATTATCCCGATCGTGATTTTGAGGTGCCGGAAGGAATTTATTTTGACCGAACCGAAAGAGGGGTGTCACTTCCGTTTTATTCAGGCACTTCAATGAATTCCGGAATTAATGTAATAGGTGGCCAAAATAATGAAACGGCAAGAGATGCCGAAGACATCTTTATGCAAGGTTTTTAAGGAAACGCCTTATTCCAATTTGGAGGCTTTGCCCCCAAACCCCACGCCATTCCGGTTTTCAAAAATCACAATTTTGGTATGGTTTTTGATTTTTTAAATTTAGCAAAATATAAATAAATCAAAATAGTTATATCATTGATTGAAAAAAACGTGGTTTTCTCCTTCAATTCGGAATCACGTGAGGTGTTAAGGAAACGCTTTTGGGAAAATTTATTATGGATTTAATCCATTTTTAATAATTAAAATAAAAAGGAGAGGGGATGACCCTTTTCTTTTTAACCCGTCGGTACTTTGTCAATGGGTGATAAAGACCTTCCCCAAGGCGGGTTTTTTAAATTACTTTTTATTTTTTAAGGAAGTGGTGATTAATTTTATAATGGGAATTAATCGGAAAAACTGCCTTCACTCGCACCCATGAAACATGGGAACGCAAAAAACATGGTTTTTGCTCTCATTTCGGCGTGCAAAACAGACATTTTATGTCTATTTTGTAAGGAAACGTTTTTATAATTTTTGCAATCATTTATGATTCAGACTTAATTAACGGCTCCTTAATAATAGGATATCATTATGGAAAGAATGGAAAAAGAAATTCTGCAAGTCAGCAAGGAGATTGCTGTTAAATTCATTGAAACCCAAAGAATTTCACCTGCAAATTTTTCGGAAATATTTCCCAATATTTATAAAGTTGTTTCAGAGACTGTCAAACAAGGACATGAAAGTTCATTAAAGTAATAAAATCTAATTTTATTGTAAATGAAATTAGTGAGCTTTTAAAAATCATGTAGAGGTTGGTATGAGTTCCGTTAAAAAAATAAGTAAAAGTTCAAAGTCTAAGGTAAATAAATCCATAAAAAATGAGAATCAATCCGAGAGCAAAAAAGCGGGATTAATTTTAGAAGATAAAAAAAATGTCAAGAAATTGAATTTAAATAATAAAGCAAAACAGGAAAACCATAAGCAATTTGAAAAAACAGAAAAACTACCAAGTTTGGGAACAATTTTGGCTGAATTAAATGAGTTGAAAAAAATTCAAAACTCTGCTTCGCCAAGCATTGGACAACTTGCTGATTTAAGCGTAAATAGCAAGCTTAAAGAACAATATTTGGCAAATAATTTTCCTGAGCAAGGAAAAAAAGAAAATATATTTCTGGGCATGACAATTGATAAAGTTTTGGAAATTGAGAAAGATCCGGAACAAGAAATTATGCAAACTGCCTGTGATGATTTGGGGCAAGATTTAGCACCAAATTCAGAACAAGATTCAGAACAAAACTTGGGACAAAGTGAAATTCCACCTGCCGAAACTAATGATTTGCCACAAAATACCAATGCCCATAGTGAAACAATAAGTCAAATGTTTGGGCAAATTAAACGCTATGACTTTTTTAACCATTTTTTTAGTTTTGGTTTGGATTATTATTGGCGTAGAGTCATGGTGGGAAGTTTGACATTAAATGAAGAGCCAACAGTTTTGGATATGGCAGCGGGAACTTTGGACGTAACATTCAGTATTTTAAAAAAATTTCCCAAAGCAAAGATTGTTGCAGGTGATATTTGTCAAGAAATGTTAGATTTCGGACAGAAAAAAATCAAAGAACATCAGCAAAATAATATAGATTGTCAAGTAATGAATGTGCTTGATATTCCTTATGAAGCAAATACTTTTGATGCCTTAACCATGGCCTTTGGCATAAGAAATGTGGACGAAAGGGCAAGAGCTTTAAAGGAAATTTTTCGAGTTTTAAAGGTGGGCGGACAAGTTTGTATTCTTGAATTTGCTCCAGTAACTTTGCCTGTTTTCGGTAAGATATATCATGCCTATTTAGATCATGTTATGCCAAAAATAGCTAAAATATTGGGTGAAAATGAAGAAACATATACCTATTTGGCTTCCACAATAAAAAATTACGTTTCACCTGCCACATTTTGCCAAGAATTGTATTGTGCCGGATTTAAATATGTCAAACATCAAAAATTGAATTTGGGAATAGCTAATTTATTTATTGGAATAAAAGTTTAATCACACGTCATTCCAATTCTTACATTAAAAGATATTTTTATCACAATTGATTAGCGAAAATTTTTATTTTTGCCATTTTTACAAACAAAGTTTGAAAAAATCATTGGGGTTTGCAAAGGGAGTCACTCCCTTTGCT
>CAYJGE010000133.1:0-8665 GCA_964369835.1 uncultured Mailhella sp. | reverse complement strand
TTCAAAAAAAACGTGGTTTTCCCCCTCAAGAAAAATTAGATGCGTTGCCCCTGTATATAAAGGGGGAAGCGATTGCTTTCGTTTGAATGGGCAAAACCAGCCGTCAGGCGTCGTGGAATGTTTCAAAAAAACGTTCCCTCTCAAGAAAAATTAGATGTGTTGACTTTGTAAATTGAAATAATGTGGGACTAATTAAAAATACTTCAAAAAATATATTGACAACTTTAAATTTGTTTTGTATTTTGAATTTAAGTTTTGATATTCAAAACAAATGAAGAATGTATTATATATAATTTGTGGAGGTATTATTGTGAAAGACACAACCAAAGGAACCCTGATGCCTGAGCGAGTCTTTAGGCTTAAACAAGGATTTTTTAATATTAAACCGGCTATTTGTTTTGAAGCTGCCAAAGCAAAAACAGATGTATTTATGGAAACAGAAGGTGAGCCATACATTATTCGCAGAGCAAAATCACTTTTAAGGCATTGTGAAACAAAAACAATTAAAATTATGCCCGAAGAATTGATTATCGGTAATGCAGGTTCTTTACCGCGTACAGCATGTATTCCGCCTGAGCTTACACCTGATCTTATTGATGAGCTTGATACTGTTCAAACACGTCCTCAAGATCCTTTTGTGATTACAGAAGAACAAAAAACTTTGTATCGTGAATATATTTATCCGTACTGGCAAAATAGAACCATGGCTTCCTATTTCTTTAAACAATTACCTGAGCATACAAAGGATATTGTAAAAACAGGTGGTATTCTCGATCCGGGTATTAAATATATGTGCCCTCCCGGTGATATGGTTCCCGCTTATCCTTTTATTTTTGAAAAAGGTATTGGCGGAATGCGTAAGATGGCAGAAGAAAGTATGAAAGAACTTGATATTGCCAGAAGAGCAAAAGACTATGAGAAAAAACATTTTCTTGAATCTGTAATTATTTGTTGTGATGCCATAACTACTTTGATGAAAAGATATGGTGATGAGTGTTATAATGAAGCTGAAAAAACAAATGATGAAAATCGTAAAGCTGAACTAAAAGAAATGGGTGATTGTTGTCACAATATTTCCACCAATCCACCTGAAAGTTTCCTTGAAGCCGTACAATTATTTTATACTACCTTGGTTGTTTTGCATATGGAAGGAAATGCCGGTGGCTATTCACCTGGACGTTTAGATCAATATCTATATCCTTACTATTTGAAAGATATTAAAAATAAAAAAATTGATAATACCAAAGCTCTTGAAATTTTAGGTGCTTGTTGGGTTAAAACCGGTGAGCAAAACTGGTTCTATTCTGAAGAAATTACCAAACATTATGCAGGTATGAGTGGATTTCATAATACTTGCCTTGGTGGAACCACCGTTGATGGTGTGGATGCCACAAATGAACTCAGCTATTTAATGCTTGAAGCAAGTATTGCATTAAAAAT
Source organism: uncultured Mailhella sp. (assembly GCA_964369835.1). Taxonomy (GTDB): domain Bacteria; phylum Desulfobacterota; class Desulfovibrionia; order Desulfovibrionales; family Desulfovibrionaceae; genus Taurinivorans. Next base: position 7,225 of record CAYJGE010000133.1, on the reverse strand, counting down.
GATGGATCCTTCCATGTCTGTTCGTTTAAGTAAACGCAATCATGAAGATTTCTTCTTGAAAGTTGCTGAATGTGTTCAAACAGGCACAGGATTTCCTTCAATTCATTCCGATAGTGTTGGCATTGAAACTGTCATGACCAAGGGTATTCCCACTCAAGTTGCCAAGGACTGGGCACCCATTGGTTGTGTGGAAGCGCAAGCTCCCGGCATGACCTATCAATGGAGTTCATCAGGCCACTTTAATCTTGGAACAGTTGTTGAATATGTTCTTTCAAATGGTATTCATCTAAAAACAGGCAAGAAATTTGGTCTTGAAACAGGCGATCCAAGGGATTTTAAAACCTATAATGACTTTAAAAAAGCCATCTATAAACAGCTTGATTATACCATAGAACAATTTAACGTCATTCAAAGTTTGCTTGAAACCTTGCATCATCAATACTTGCAATGTACAGTTGCTTCAATGTTTACCTTGGATTGTATCGAAAAAGCAATGGATCTTACCTCAGGCGGAGCAAGATATAATACAGGCCCCGGCATGAATGGAAATGGCATAGGTGACATTACAGACTCCATGGCTGCGGTTAAAAAATTGGTTTTTGAAGATGAAAAACTTAGCATGGACGAATTGGTTAACGCAATTCAAAATAACTTTGAAGGCTATGAATATGTCAGAACCATGCTTCTTGAACAAGCTCCCAAATGGGGCAATGACGATCCCTATGCAGACATGATTCAAGCTGAAATATGTCAATATCTTTCCACATTATGTCGCAGCTACCGTGGTATTTTGGGTAATGAAAAATTACCTGCTCTTTATCCTGTATCCTCAAACGTACCTCAAGGTATGTCTGTTTCTGCCCTTCCATCAGGCAGAAAAGCCTATATGCCTCTTGCAGATGGATGTTCACCTTGCCAAGGCAGTGACAGAAAAGGGCCTACAGCTGTACTAAAATCCCTATCCTATATGCCCCATTCCATTATTGATGGCGGAACTTTATTAAATTTAAAATTCTCACCATCTTCTGTGGCAGGACTTGAAGGACGCCATCGTTTATCTGCATTTTTGAAGACATTTCTTGATCTTGATATCTTCCATGTTCAATTCAACGTTGTGGGGCATGAAGTTCTAAAATGTGCTCAAGAAAATCCTGATGAATATAAGTCCTTGGTGGTTAGGGTAGCAGGGTATAGTGCTTACTTTGTTGACCTTAGTAAGGAAGTGCAAGAAGATATTATTTCTCGTAGTGTACATGCTTTATAACATATAGTTTATATTATGTTTTTTGTTTAACCTCAATTCCACATTTATTTTGAAAATTTGAATTTACCATAACTGGAGCAGATAAAAATAAATGTGGAATTTTTTTAAAAATTAAATTTTTTGTGTGGAATAGATAATTATAAGTGAGTAAATCAAAATGATCAGTGGTAAAGTAATAAATATTCAACATTTTTGCATTCATGACGGGCCGGGAATCAGGACAACAGTATTTTTAAAGGGCTGTCCTTTAAAGTGTTTGTGGTGTTCAAACCCAAACAGTCAAAAATATGAGTCTGAAATAGCTTATGCCGTAAATAAGTGCATACTTTGTAAGCGATGTATAAGTGCTTGTAAACAAAATGCCTTGGTTTTGGAAGATAATCATATTGAAATTCTTAGGGATAAATGCACTATGTGCACTGATTGCTTTAAAGTATGCCCCGGAAACGCTATTCATTATGACGGTAAATTAATGACTGTTGAAGAAGTTATTGATGAAGTTGTGGCTGATATGAATTTTTATCATAATTCAGGCGGTGGCATGACCTTATCGGGTGGTGAAGCTGTTACTCAAAAAGAATTTAGTATAGCTATTTTGGAAGAGGCCAAGAGAATGGGAGTGCATACAGCCATGGAGACCAGTGCTTATACCTCAACAGAAAATTTTTGCCAAATTATTAAATTTGTGGATCATTTATTTATTGACTTAAAACACTTTGATGCAAAAAAACATAAGTATGCCACAGGGGTGGATAATAAAATAATATTGGAAAATATTGTGAAAGCTCAAGAAATTCATCCCAATGTTAATATTAGAATTCCTGTAATTCCAAGTATTAACGATAATAAAGAAGATCTTGGTGAAATGGCTAAATTTTTAGAGTCATTAAATGGAATACAAAGTATTGAATTATTACAATATCATGATCTTGGTTCAAGTAAATATGCTCAAGTGGGAACAAAATATCCTTTGCAAGATGTGGAAAAGTATGATTTAGCATATTTGTCTGAACTTGTAGACGATTTTAGAAAAAACTGTTCTTCCAAAACAATTACTTGCCAAGCTTCATAAATTTTGCTATTCCATTTTTAGAAAATTGATTTCAATATATAAAAAAATAAAATATTTATACAAAAAAAAACAATTAGTTAAAAATTATAACCTAGAGAAGTTTAAAATGAATAATAAAGAAATAATTTTTTTTGCTCCCCCAAGTGCTGATCTTGGAGTCTCAAGAATCAGAGAAGATGGAGGAGCTAAAGATATCTTGTTCAATATGTATACAAGAGAAATTGGTGAAGGGAAAATCATTTCCGGATATTGGGAATGTTTTGAAGGGAAAATAGTTATTGAATCAGCTCCGACCAATGAAATTTGTTTTATTACGGAAGGATCTGCCATAATTATAAATCAAAAAGGAGAAGAAAGAAAAGTTGTACCGGGTGATGCTTTATTGATTCCAAGGGGAGCTTATTCCCATTGGGTAATCGAAGAGAGAGTTAAAAAAATTTATTTTACTGTAATTGAAACTGAATAAATTAAACCTCAAAACCGTAATGGAGATTTTATGAAAAGTTTTAAAAAAGTAGTTAAATGTTTACTAATTGCTTTATCTATTGTAGCCGTTTCAACTTCAAGCCTACAGGCTAAAGAAGTAGTTAAATTTGCACAAGCCAACCAATTCAGATTGCTTGGTTTAGGAACCGAACATACAGGTATTTATCCTTTCCTTGGTGTTTTATCTTATTATATGACTTTGCCAGAAGTTAAAAAAGAATATGAGTTAAGACATGTTGGTAATATTTATAAATCACCCAATGAGTGTTTAACTGCTGTTGCTTCAGGTGCTGTTCAACTTAGTTACTCCGGTCCTACTTTTTTTGAACAATTCAATCCTGACTGGAAAGTAGCAACTGCTCCCGGACTTTTTGATGATTTTGAACATTTCTTACGTACTGTTGAAACACCGGCTTGGCAAAAACTGGTCAAAGAGTTGGAAGAAAAACAAAATATTAAAATATTAAAATGGGCCGGTAGCTTAGGTAGCTTCATGCTCTTTACCAATAAAAAAATTAATACAGTTGAAGATGTTGCAGGGTTAAGAATTCGTTATAATGGTGCAACAGCTTATGTTCCTGCTCTTGAAGCCTTTAAAACAACTCCCGTTGCCTTGCCTTTTACCGAAGTTACTTCCAGCTTACAAACAAATATGATTGATGGATTAATCAGTGAAATTCAAGCTGCTCCATATTATGATTTATCTCGTTATTCCCCAAATTTAGTGCCAATTACTTGGGTATCTTCACCCATGGCTCTTATCGTAAATGCCGACTGGTGGAATTCTCTTGATGAAACAACAAGAGAAGTCTTTACCTATGCAGTAGAAACCCCAACTGTATATCAATTCTTGGACGCTGATGAACTTCGTCAAATCAATGAATGGGGAACTGTTACACCCAATACTTGGAAATCAAGCTTTTCTGCCGAAGAAACTGCTCGTTGGAAGAAAATGTTAGGCGATGCCGGACAAGAATTTGTAAAAGGTGCTCCTCAAGATCTTCTTGATGCCATTGAAGCCAACAGAAAATAGTTTGTAAAATAGTTAGATAGTATTAACCTATTAGTTTTATAGGTAAAAAAAAGTAGTTAATCTTTTTGTCTATAAATTGCCTATAGTGTTATTTTGGGGAAAACTGTGTTTTTTGAGGTTTTCCCCATACTCTTTTCATTTCATAGAAAATATTTTATATATTAAGCTTAAAATCTGTAAAAATATGATTTTTGGTTTTATAGCAGAACCTTTATTTATTGAGTGGGAGTAATATGAAAACTAAGATAGATAAAATTATTGAGGCTTGGATTTGGTTTTGGAGCATGGTATTTTTATTTGGTGTATTTATTAATTTTCTGGAAATCGTGATGAGATTTATATTTTCGTATTCACTTGATTTATTCTACGATATACCTGTTTGGTGTACCGTTTGGGCCACACTTTTGGTGGGTGGACCGATTTTATTAAAAAATGAACACGTTTCGATAGATGCTATTTATTCCATGGTTACACCAAAGATCAGAAAATTATTAAATATTATCAATTCAATAATTGTATTAATATTTGGGCTTGTTTTTACTTATGGATCCATTTTATTTGTAATGCAACTATATCGATTTAATACTGTTTATACAAGGTCTATTTCAATTCCTTCTTGGATGGTTGAAATTTGTGTACCTATCGGACTTATTGTTTTTTCTTGTTGTGCCATCTATAATTTGTATAAATCCATTATAGAACGTTATAACTAGTAATTTAGATTGATATATTTTGAAATTTTAATGATCCATAAAAAGTTTAAACGGAGGAAAAATGGATATTTATTCATCTTTAGCCATAGTTTGTGCCCTGATAATGTTTTTAATAGGTACACCACTTTCAGTTACTTTTAGTCTTTCATCTGTAATTGTGTTGATTTATGTAATGGATTTTCCTATAGGTAATGTGGCACAATTATTTTTTATTTCCATAAATGGTTATACTCTTTTGGCAATGCCATTCTTTATACTGGCAGGTAATATTATTTTACGCTGTGAAGGTGTAAATTATTTGCGTGATACCATGAATGCCGCCTTTGGTAGAATACATGGTGGTATGGGTGTGGCACTTGTTATTTTTGCTGCTTTTTTGGGAAGTATTTCCGGTTCTGCAACTGCTTGTCTTGCTGTAATAGGAACAGTTTTTGTACCTATGCTTGTTGATTCAGGTTATTCAAGAGCTTATGTTTCAGGTCTTACCGTTGTAAACGCTGGACTTGGGGCGGTTATCCCTCCAAGTGTTTTTCTGATTATTTTTGGAGCCAGTAACAGGGTTTCAATTGCCGATCTTTTCATTGGCGGAATCGGGCCGGGCTTACTTGCTGCCGTTTTAATGATAATTTATGTTTTATATTCATCTAAAAAACGTGGTTATCGTTCTTCTGTTGTGATTAGCGAAGAGCAAAGAAAAATAGCTTTTAGAAAATCCCTACCGATTATCATTATGCCAATCATAGTGCTTGGTGGAATTTACTCAGGTATTTTTTCACCTACTCAAGCCGCTTCTGTTGCTGTTTTCTATTCTTTATTCATTGCCATGGTTTTCTACAAAGGCTTTACTTTTAAAGATCTTTCTGTGGCTGCCGTTGAAACTACAAAATTGTCATCAATGATTTATTTCTTGGTTGTCGGTGGTGAAATATTTGGAAAAGTTATCGGGTATATCGGTGTTCCTCAAATGATTACCGAATGGGTAGTCAGCTTTGACTTTACACCTGTTACATTTTTATTGGTTGCGCAGGCTCTTTTACTTGTAATGGGATTTTTCTTTTCAAGCTTTCCAATGGTTATCATAGTCTTGCCACTTTTCATGCCCAGTGTTCTTGAACTTGGAATTGACCCTGTTTTATACGGTGTTTTAGCTATTTTCTGCGCTATCATTGGGGAGGTTACTCCGCCCATGGGGCCTCAACTTTGGGTTGCAGCCCCCATATGTAAGGAATCCATAGGTAATATTATGCGGGAAACTTGGGCACCTTTGGGAGTTCAAATCTTATCCTTGGTTATTGTTACCTTATTCCCTCAAATTTGTTTGTTCTTGGTGGATTTGGCAAGGTAATAATTAGATTATAAAATACAAAAAAGCACAATAGCTATTATGGATAGTTATTGTGCTTTTTTAATTTTATGAAATTTATAATTTTACATATATATAAAAATAAGATATATTTTTTTTATAATTTATATAATACTAGGAGTTTCCATGAGCAAAGGTGATGTTGCCACTACGCAAACTTTAGAAAAAAGTTTATTAATTTTAGAATATCTTGTGGAGGTAAAAACTTCAAGTTTAACTAAACTTGCTAAACAACTGGGAATGCATAAAAGTACAGCCTATAGACATTTGGCAACATACAAAAAGCTTGGTTATATCAGCCAAGATGAAAATGACGGTTATTATCTTACCGATAAACTTATGAAAATGGCTTCGGGTGTTGTTCCTCAAATGGAAATACGCGAACTTACTTTACCATATTTGGTTAAACTTGCTACATTAACATCCAGTAATACCAATATAGGTTTTTGGAATGGCAAGGAGATTTTATATTTGGCACAAAAACGTCCATATCCTATCAGTCCCTTTGTTGTGGGGGAAACAATTCCGGCCTATTGTTCTGCCCTTGGCAAGGCTATTTTAGCCTATTTACCTGAAAAAGAATTGGCTGAATATACTAAAACAGAATTTATAAAGTTCACTAAAAAAACCATTATATCAAAAGATCTATTCTATGAAGAGATTGAAAAAATAAAAAATAATGGTTATGCCCTTATGGACGAAGAAATCTTACTCGGTCTTTACGGAGTGGCAGTACCTATTTTTACAGGTGAAAAAGTACCAAAATATGCCATTAGTGTTGCCAGCTCATTGGTTGAAAATATTGAAGAATTACTTGAAAACTCCCTTGATGAACTGCAAAAAACCGCAAAGCAAATAAGTAAAGAAATTATGCGCAGATAAGGATAACAGGCACGCCATTCCGGTTTTCAAGAAGCACAATTTTGGTATGTTTTTTGATTTTTTAAATTTAGCAAAATATAAATAAATCAAAATAGTTATGACATTGATTGAAAAAATGTTTTTTAAGGAAAGGGGGAGTTTGAGGGGGAAAAACTCACCCAGCTTATGTCGAACAAAGTGAGACTAAGCGTCGTGGAATTTTTCAAAAAAACGTGGTTTTCCTCCTCAATCCGGAATCACGTGGGATAACAGGTGGGCGATTTCGATTGAGAGGGGAACAACATTATGTTGAACCCCATTTTTGTAGGCAAAAATGATGTTCCCCTCTCTTGAAAAAACAAATTTTATAAATTGATCCACGTCATTCCAATTTGGGGGCTTTGCCCCCAAACCCCCAGCAAAGGGAGTGACT
>CAYJGE010000132.1:0-8709 GCA_964369835.1 uncultured Mailhella sp. | reverse complement strand
GGGGCGGGTCTATCTCATCTTTCCTTAAAAAAACATATTTTATACAAAAAATATAAAAAATTTAAATAAAAAAAACAATGATATATCAATGTATTACGAAATTGAAAAACTATTTCAATTTAGATGCGTTAGCCCTGGCATTAACCCCGGTTGATTAATTTTTTAAATAAATTATTCTTGCCTAGAATATAATTCAAAGTTAATATAAATATATGAAAAACGAAAATCAACAAAATTGTCAAATAAGTATCTTGTGGGACGCTTCCCCATTGTGGGGGCATTTGGTTTTAAATGCAATTGCTCAAAGTGGTTTATCCTATAATATAATTCACGCCAAAGACTGTATTGAAAACAAAATAAATGCCAAAATATTAATTGTTCCCGGTGGTTCAGGTCGATTTAAATCAAGACTTTTGGGCGACAAAGGCATGCAAGCCATTAGAACTTTTGTTCAAAATGGTGGTTTATACCTTGGACTTTGCGGAGGAGCAGGCCTTGCTTTAAGTGATGAAAACGGAGGTCTCAGCCTTTGTCCTTGGGGAAGAAATTTCTTTAAAGACAGAACTGAACACTTGGTTTCAGGCAATATATTAACTTCCATGGCGAGTGATGATATTTTGCCAAATAATTTTTGGAATGAAGAAATAGAACTTCCCGTTTGGTGGCCGGGGAGATTTGGAGAACCAAAAGAAGATATTAAATATAATGAATTACAAGGCGAAGTAAAAGTTATTGCCCGCTACCAAGATATTGGTAACGATTTTTATCTTTCAAGTATTCCTCTAAAAAAAATACCTACAACAGCCTTTGAAGATTGGGAAAATTTATATGGCATCAATTTAAGACCAAATATTTTGAATAATCAACCATGTATAATAACAGGAACTTATGGCAAAGGACAATATATTTTAAGCTATAGTCATCTCGAAACACCCAATTCCAAAAATGCGAATACAATTTTACTGCATATTTTAAAAAAATATTTGACAGATGATTTTAAGAATTTAAATATGGAATTAGATGAAGAAACAATCTTTAAAGAAATTGAAAATACAAGCTGTGGTTCAAATCACAATATTTTAAATGGCAAAAGCTATGATATTCAGTGGCTAATGCCTAAAAATAATGAAAATTTCAGAGAGCTTGAAAAATTATATAATGAGTTTGAAGAATTTATATCCTTGGCAGTTGACTTACATTTATTATTCCCAAGAAATGCTTGGCTTTTTGGCTGGCATAATTCCATACCAGGCTCTCAAGTCAATGCATTAAGGGTTTCTCTTTTGCGTTCCTTGCATGTACCTGCCACAGATGCAAGACTTGAATTTTTGAAAATTCACCAAAATGAAATAATCAGAAATTTGAAAATTTTCATTCAAGGAGCTACAAACTGGTTCCTTGCAAAAAAATTAAGTATGATTATTTCAGACAGTCAAAACATACCTGAAAAAATCTTGGAAGAACAAAAATTGACTCTTTTTGGTAAGCATATGTTAGGTGGTGGAATTTGTGGTGAATTAATTGAATTACTTGACAAGTTTTTCTTTGCAAAATAATTTAAAACCTCTGCACAAAATTTTATCTAAAAATAGAAAATTTCATTCTAAAAAAAGTTTTTTATTAAAAATTAATAATTGTGCAGAGGTCTCAGTTTGTATAAAAACTTTCAACTTTTAACCAATTGGAAATGATGGTGAAAAATCAGCAAAAACTACGCATAGTATATATGGGAACCCCCTTATTTGCAGCTCAAATTCTAGAAAATTTATTGGCAAATGATCAAATTGAAATAGTTGCCCTATATGCTCAGCCCGATAGGGAAAAGGGACGAGGCAAAAAAGTTCAAGAGCCGGAAACGAAAACCTTGGCTAAAAAATTCAATATACCTATTTATCAACCACTTACATTTAAAAACAATGAAGAATCTCTGGAGGAATTGAAATCCTTAAAGCCTGATGTTTTGATTGTGGCTGCCTATGGCATGCTTTTGCCCCAAGCTGTTTTGGACATACCAAACTTTGGTGCATTTAATGTTCATGCATCACTTTTGCCAAAATACAGAGGAGCAGCCCCTGTGCAAAGATCCCTAATGGCAGGCGATAAACTCACAGGCATTACCATTATGAAAATGGAAGCAGGCCTTGATACCGGCCCTATTGTATTGCAACAAGCCGTTAAAATTCATGATGATGAAGATTTTTCCGATAATAGCGCCAGCCTTTTGTCTGCCTTGGCAGAACAAGGCGGAAAATTAATGCAATTGGCACTTACCATGCTAATTGAGAAAAGAATTACATATATTGAACAAAATAATGAACTTGCCACCCATGCTCCCAAGTTGAATAAGCAGGAAGCCCAAATTAAATGGCAAAATGAAGCAAGTCAAATTCATAATCATATCAGAGGTTATTCGCCAAACCCCGGTGCAAGCAGTAATTTACACATTGATGACAAAGATGGAATTTTAGCAAGAATTGAAAAAGGTTTTGTGCTTGAAAAAACAGACATGGATCTTGAACAATTTTATAAAAACAATAATTTTCAAAATAGTGAAATTAGCAATGGCACAATTTTGGGAATTTACAAAAATTATATTGTGGTTAAATGTGGGAAAGAACATTATGGAATAACACAAATCAAGTTGGCAGGAAAAAATTCAATGGACGCCAAAGCCTTCCATAATGGCTATCTAAAAAATAGCAAGAATATTTATTTTGAATAGTTTTATTGGTATAAATTTTGCAATATTCAAAATATAAAGTCTAAATAAGCCAACAAATTTGGCATAAATTAAAAATTCTCTTTTTAAAATCAATAGGAGTATAACCATGCTTTTAAAATTAATTTTATGTTTTTCCTTAGTAATATCAAGTTATAATATTTCTTTTGCAAATGATTACTTTTCAGATGTTTATGATGAAGTTGATGATTTTTTGGAGTTAACCACTCGCTATGATGAGGCAAAAAAAGAAGATTCTTGGCTTCCTAAATTTATGACAGAAACCAAAAAAGAAGTAAATGAAGATATCAATGAATTTTTAGAAGATGTTCTATTAATGCTTTCCAATGAAGATATTCTTGAATTTAAAGAAAATATCACAGATCTTGCCAAGGAAAATTATGATTTGGCAGAAAAAATGGCTGAACTTTCCATGAAAAAACAAAGTGCCGAAAAGGATAAAAAATTCTATGAGGTATGGAAAACAAGCAAAAATGACATTGATCAAAAACTTAAGAATATGAGAGCAGAAATTGCAGACAATAAACTTAAAATTGAACAAAACAGACAAAAAATTGTTGCTTTTCTAAGAAATAGCGGCGTAAATATATCTCAAACAGATGCTGACAGTTTATTGAAAACTGTCACAGGCAATGATTTTGTGGACACAATTGCCATTTTAAAAAATGTGCATAATATCATTTCAGGCTTACAACAAACCATGCAAGAAGAAAATGAAAATATCAATATTGCCAGAAAATATTACGGTTTGTTTTGGCTAAGCACAAGAGCCTATTACAGACAGCTTGAAATATTTATGGAACGCATTGATACTAATTATTTGGTTAAATTAGAATCAATAGAAGAGGATAATAATAAACTCATGCAAGAAACAAGAAGTCTTGCAATTTCAAACAAAAGTTATCAATCAAATTTACAAGCTCAACAATTAACCGATAAAGCAATTAATACCTATCGCATGGTTTTGGAAAAACAAAAAATCAGAATACGTGAGCAAATGGAAAAAGTGGCACAAATTCTAAAACATGCTGAAAATACATTTAAAACCGTAAATATTGCCCATAGCCTTTATCAGTCAATGGACGAAAATTTAAATTCCTATAATGCTTTGATGAGCTTGCCCATGCTTGAAGTTGCCCCCTTTGAAAATACAGCCTTAGAATTAAAAATGATAGAATTAACAGAACAAATTATTAATGATTAGAATGTTTTTCTAAAAAAGCACTGATTAATTTCGCTTTTGGAATTATTCAGTGCTTTTTATAAGTTAAACTCGCGGTTAACGAAATAAAAACAAAAAATGAGTCATTGAGAACGAATGAAACCCCACGTGATTCCGGATTGAGGGAGAAAACCATGTTTTTTGAACCAACCAAAAACGCCTGCGGCTGGGCGAGTTTTTCCCCCTCAAACGTAAGCAATAGCTTCCCCCTTTCCTTAAAAAAACATTTTTCAATCAATACCATAACTATTTTGATTTATTTATATTTTATTGAATTTTAAAAATCAAAAACCATACCAAAATTGTGATTTTTGAAAACCTGAATGGCGTGATGGAACTCCTATCTTGCAAATAAAGTAATCTCTTCGCCAAATCGGGGACTTAAAACCCTTTTTTATTTTTTCCTTTTGGAACTTGAATTTGTTTTACTTTTGAACTTTTCTTTACTTTTAAATTTTTTATTTTTCCTTTTAAAATCATTTTTTTCTTTATAATTATCTGATTTAAAATCATTTTTCCTATTTTGCCTTGCTTTATTTGACTTATTTCTTTTTCTGACTCCAACAATGGAGAAATTAATTTCTAAACGGCTAATGTCTACACTTTCAACTTTAATAGTTAAAAAATCACCAAGTTTATATTGAATACCTGTTCTTTCCCCTGTCAAACTTTGTGCTTCTTCGTCATAAATATAATAGTCATCTCCAAGGTATTCAATTCTAACCATTCCTTCCGCCAAAAAGCCAATCATTTCACAAAAGATTCCAAAATTATTTACACCACTGATAATAGCTTGAAACTCTTGCCCTATTTTATTTTCTAAAAATAAGCATGCCAATCTTTTAAATACTTCTCGCTCTGCTTGAAAGGCTTTGCGTTCACATTCATTACAATTATCAGCAATTTCAAGCAAAGCTTCTTGAGAATAAATATTTTTTGTTTTTGAACTGTTTTTCTCTCCGTCATTTATGCCGAGGGTATTTTTTAAAACCCTATGGACAATTAAATCTGAATAACGTCGGATTGGCGAAGTAAAATGACTATAACAATTGGATGCCAAACCAAAATGCTTCTCAAGCACAGGACTGTAGCGAGCCTGCATCATAGAACGTAAAACAAGTCTATGCACCAGATAACTATTATCATTTTCTTGATTGTTACTTACTTTTTGAGATTTTAGTTTTTGCAAGGAATTTAATATTTCATTTAACCATGAAGTTGAACCTTGTTTTTCTATTTTTTTCTTGGGTAGAATTTCGGAGATATTGGTACTTAGAATAATTGATTTTAATCTTTCCAGTTTCTCTTGGCTTGGTTCAGGATGCACACGGTAAATACAAAAGGCATTTTTTGCGGTTAAAAATTCAGCAACGGCCTCATTGGCTGCCACCATAAAGGCTTCAATTAATTGATGAGCAAACATATTTTTCCTTGAACCAATATCCACAATTCTGTCACTCTCAACAATACATCTTGGTTCAGGAATTTCAAGATGTAAATTTCCGGCTTTTTTGCGACGTTCAATTAAAACCAAGGCCAAATTTTTAGCTTCTTGCAACATTTCCTGAACGTCAGAGGTTAAATTTTTAGCAAAGGGAGCATGCTCGGCCTTACCTGTATCGAATAATTCTTGCACAGCTTCATAGGTTAATCTGGCTTTGGAAGAAATAATCCCCTGCCCAAAGGAAGTCTTTTGTACAATTCCATTTTCCCCAAAAACTATTTTGGCAAACATAACTGCATGGTCTTCGTTCGGTCTTAAACTACAAAGTCCGTTTGATAAAAATTCCGGAAGCATGGGTTCAACGGAGTTTGGAAAATAATAGGAGTTTCCACGTGATTTCGCCTCCTTATCCAGCTTAGAAAAAGGCTTGACATATCTTGCCACATCTGCAATTGCCACCATTAATTGCCAACCGTGTTCATTTTTTTTGACAAAGATAGCATCATCAAAATCCTTGGAATCAGCACCATCAATGGTCACAAAATTATAATTTCTTAAATCAAAATCATGTATATTTTCTTTTATTTTAACTTGATTTTTTAGATTTTCGCCATCCAAATCTGTATATTGAAAGCCTTCGGACATGGCAATTTGTTTGGCTTCATTCAATACATCATCGGGAAAATTCATGGGAACGGCATTGCCTAGTTTTGCAATGCTCTCTTGAACGCTGACATTATTTTGATTTCCCAGTATTCGTATTGGCTTTGCAAGCCAAAGATTCCCCATAGTATTTGAAGGTAATTGTTTTTCAATTTTAATCACTATCAAGTCGCCGACTTGCAATTTATCATTTTTCTTATTTATTTCATCTTGTGTGGAAATTATATTATCAATACTTGGGTCAAAATCAGGAACGAGAACATTAAAATCATATCTACTGTCTATGGGAATGGCAATAAAGGCTGATTTTTGCGGTTTTATGTGTTTTAGCATTTGTTTTTCAGCCAAACGCTCCAATCGTACCGTAAATTCGTCTTGACCACGTTTAATAATGCCTGTGATAATCCCTTCAGGCTTTAATTCTCTTTGTCTGGATATCCTCTTGGGCGGTACAATATTAACTTCAACAATATCACCATTCCAAGCATTATTTAATGCGTCTTTTGGTACAAAAATATCATTGTTAAATTTTTCGCTAAAACTTATTTCAGAAGCCGAAATTCTTTCTTCCATGGCTTGATCTGACATATTTGAAATTTTATCGGAAGTTAACGGGCTGATAAATGCAGAACCGGAACGCTGTATCATCACTTTGCCAATTATAGTTTTAACCCTTTGATTTAACATATAACTTGCACCCTGTAAACGAATAACTTTTCCTTTACTGACAAGCTCTTGCAATATTGATAAAACTTCTTTTTTTGAACGCCTGCTCATTTTTGAAAAGCGTAAAATATCATCCAGCCTTAATGGACGATTTGCTTTTTTTAAAATATTTGCAATATAATCGGCTGAAAATTCATCATAATTAGTAAAATCCGAATTTGTTTCTTCATTTTCTAAAAAGTCAGAATCTGTTAAATTTGAAGCCTTAGCTTTATTTTTAGAAAATCTACTTTGATTTTTTTCTTTATCTTGAACAGTTAAATCTTTGCCAAAATATTTTTTTTTATTCTTTTTCATAATTAAGCATCCTATAGCAGTTCTCGGGTAGCAATTCCCGGATAGCAGTTCTCGGGTAGCAGTTCCCGGGTAGCAATTCCCGAGTAATTTCGGATTGAGGGGGAAAACCATGTTTTTTTTGAACCAACCAAAAACGCCTGCGGCTGGGCGAGTTTTTCCCACTCAAACGTAAGCAATAGCTTCCCCCTTTCCTTAAAAAACATTTTTTCAATTAACAGTATAAAAATTTTGATTTATATTTTACTAAATCTAAAAAATCAAAAACCATAGCAATTCCAAATAAAATTACTATACTTAAATTACAAAATATTATTTTCTTCAAGCCAAATATCAAAATCAGAAGCACAATTATTTGAATTGATAGGGGAAAGTTTATCAAAAAATAATGAATTATGAAATACTGTCTTGGATCTTATAACATAAATTCCATACTTACAATTTTGTAATTTAACAAATTTTTCAAGCTTTACAGCATCTTTTTCGGTACAAATAATTGGGTAATTATTCAAAATCTCAGCCAACAAACTTTCTTCATTTTGAAAATCATAATGGTCATTAAAAAAATAATAATTTATAGGGGCAAGGGAAAAATATTCATAAATACTTTCCAAAAGCTGTTTAGGGTTTGCCAAAGCGCAAATTAAAACATAGTTTTGTTGGTTTGAATAATCCCATGACTCTTTATTCCATAAATTCTCATATCCAAAAATTTCCATTTCAAAAATAAAAAGAGGTTTTTTATATTTTTCCAATTTATTTTTCGCAAAATATGAAAAATTTTTCCCATTTTGAAAAAATTCATTTTCCCATATGTTTTTGGGACATTTCAACAAAAAAGCATTTGCTCTTTTTAACGCCGTAAAAGGTTCTCGCCAAGTTCCGTACGGTATGACTTTATTCCAGTTATTATGGTGTAAACCTCTTGAATTGCGAGGAATTAAATCATCTTTATCCAATAAAACCAAGTCAATACTTCTTTTTAAAGCCAAGTGACTAAAACCATCGTCCATAATAATATAATCAATATCTAAATTTAATAGATTATTGTCCAAGGCCTTTGCAGCCCTTGATCTTTTGGGATCAATTAAAATTTCAAGGTCATGTTGCTTTAAAAGCATTAATGGTTCATCCGGAAAATAATCAATACCTTTATTTTTAACAAGTTCACGATTTAACCTTATGGGGTAATTGTCATATTTTTTCCCATATCCTCGAGTTAAAATAAGTGGATTTTTTTGATTTTGTTTACTTTTTTCAGCTAAAAAGTTGACAATGGGGCTTTTTCCTGTCCCTCCCCACGAAATATTTCCAACACAAACGACCTTATGCTTTGACAAGTAGGAATTGATAAACTTAAAATGATACAATCTTTCCCTTACAATCATTGCAAGACCATAAAATAGTGAAAATAAATAAAAAACGGGAGCTAATATAATTTGAATTCTATGTCTTTTTGCCATATATTTTCTCAAATTTAAACTTGTAATTTGATTTAGGAATTAACCGGAAGACTCATCACCCAGGTGATTCCGAATTGAGGGGGGGAAACCCCAGGGGCAACGCATCTAATTTTTCTTGAGGGGGAAAACCACGTTTTTTTTGAAAAAAAACGAGTTT
>CAYJGE010000131.1:0-8725 GCA_964369835.1 uncultured Mailhella sp. | reverse complement strand
AAACTCGCCAAGCCGTAAGGCGTTTTTGGTTGGTTCAAAAAAACGTGGTTTTCCCTCTCAAGAAAAATTAGATGCGTTGCCCCTGGGCGTGACCCCAACCTACCTTGAAACAAGGTAGGGGTTGGGGACGTGGCAATTTCCTCATTAAAGGCTGTTTTAAGTTCCCGATTATATTCAAGATACATTTTTTAAATAATGTTTTTTAGTTCTCGATTTGACGAGGATATTGTCATGTCTACAAGATAGGGGCTCCGCTCGTTCGCACTGTTTAAAGAGAGCGTGGCAACCCACATCACCACATTACCACATTACCATTAGCTCCGCTAACATTCTATTTTTCATATCTATTAAAAAAGCCTTGCAAAAAATGCGAGATATTACTAGTATTTTTTAATGTGAGTATGCAAATTTAAATTAGGATTATGAAATTAAGATGGAATTAGTTTACATGGCACTTATTTGGCTTTTTGCCGGATTTGTTAACGGTTTGACAGGAATGGGTGGGGCTTTAATTGCGGTTCCTCTTTTAAGTTTATTTTTGGATATTCAGGTTATTATACCATACACTTGTATTATTGTTACTTATATTTGTGTTTTGGTGACCTATAAATTTAGAAATCATATTAATTTTAACGATATAAAACCCTTGGTACTAAGTGGGATACCAGGTGCAATATTGGGTACTGTTTTTTTAATTTTTATTTCGCCAATTATTTTGCAAATAGTTATGGCTGTTTTTTTAATATGCTATGTTTTATGGTCTCTTTTAAGAGATAAGAATAAGTCATCAAATTTAAAAATTTCCATAAACAGTTTAATGTGTTTTTGTGGATTTTTTTCAGGTTTTGCCGGAAGTTCAATTTCATTTTCAGGGCCACCGTTGGCAATTTTTATTATTTATTCTAAATGGGAAACCATAAGATCCTTGGCAACATTAACAGCCACTGCAGTTTTTATATCAATAATAATTTGTTTAACCCATGCTGTGTCAGGTTTATATAATGCGACCATTTTTTTATATGTTTTAGTTACAATTCCTTCTGTAACCATTGGAACTATTTTGGCTTTTCCTGTTGTATCAAGAATTTCGCCCGAAAAATTTAGGAATATTCTTTTGATTATTATCGGAATTTCCGGTTTCTTGGCCTCTATTAAAGCAATTATGTCTTTTTAATAGTATTTAAGGAAGCACTGATTAATTCCGTTTACGGAATTAATCAGAAAGGCACACTGCCTTTATTCGCACCCATGTTTCATGGGTGACGCAAAAAGCGTGGTTTTTGCTCTCATTTCGGCGTGCAAAATAGCCATTTTATGTCTATTTTGTAAGGAAACGCTAATGTAATTTTCGTAGAAAATTTAAATTTCGATTTAATCAGCGTTTCCTTAAATATATTATCAAAACTTTACCACTATTCTATTGACAAAATGCTTATTTCAAAGGCATAATTTAAAAAATAGCTTTTTAATTTAATAAATCTTTGTGTTAATGATCAATAAAATTTACAAATGGAGTATTTTATGACAAATCAATATTTAGTAGATGCTTTAACTACTCAAGAGTCATGGCGTGTATTTAGAATCATGGCTGAAATTGTTGATGGTATTGAAACAATGAGTCCATTGCCAAAATGTGTTTCAATTTTTGGATCTGCCAGAACTTTACCCAGTGAAAAAATCTATAAAGAAACAGAAGAAATTGCAAAATTATTGGTTAAATCAAATTTTGGTGTTATTACAGGGGGAGGCCCCGGTCTTATGGAGGCCGGAAATAAAGGAGCCAGTGAAGCAGGCGGGGTTTCTGTAGGTTTACATATTCATTTGCCCATGGAGCAAGATTATAATCCTTATATCAATGTTCTTTGTGACTTTAGATACTTTTTCATTCGTAAGTTGATGTTTGTAAAATATGCCAGTGCTTATGTGGTAATGCCCGGCGGTCTTGGTACGCTTGATGAATTATTTGAAGCTGTTGTTTTGGTACAAACCCATAGAATTCATAAATTCCCTATTATTTTATATGATTCTAAATATTGGAATGGACTGCTTGAATGGATTAAGGATCAAATGGTAAGTGGTGGGTATTTATCAATTGAAGAACTTGATTTAATTACTGTTGTTGATACTCCACAAGAAGTTGTTGATGTTATTTTAAAGAATGTGCCTGATGTTGATTCAGTTTTAAAATTATAATATAATTTATGTGTTTACATAATCATACAGATAATTTTTTACAATCAAAACCCCCATGGGGGCCCATTCCAAAGGCGCCGATCGGACATACTTGGGAAAGTTTAATGCAGCTTGCTTTGAATGAAGCCCAAAAAGGGGTTAATATGGGCGAAATTCCGGTTGGCTCTCTTGTTGTAAATGAACATGGGGAAATTCTTGGATTAGCTCATAATCAATGTATAAAAAAAAATGATCCCACAGCCCATGCAGAAATATTGGCATTAAGGCAAGCCGGAAAAAAAATAAATAATTACAGACTACTTGATTGTTATTTAATTGTTACACTCGAACCTTGTTTAATGTGTGCAGGTGCTATTAATCAAGCTAGACTAAAAGGTGTGATTTTTGGTGCCTATGACCTTAGAGCAGGTGCAATATGCTCCTGTTTGGAAGGTTTAAATTTTTCAGATTTAAAAATATCAATATGGCATTTAGGTGGTATTTTATCGGAAGAATGTAAAAAAATATTGCAAAATTTTTTCATAAACAAAAGAAATCAAGATTAAAGGAAGAAATATGGCAGCTACCATTGATGAAATTACAATTAATTATGAAGATGAAAATGGTGTATTAAGAGTTAAAGAACTTGAAAAGCAAGTTCTATCTAAAGGAGCTTACTCCACAATCATGTTTAGATATCAAGAATATGCCGATGCCACCCAAGACTATGGTTCTGAAAAATTTTCTATTCGACGATATAGAAAATTGGGGGGAGTATTTAGACAAGATAGTAAATTTAATATTTCAAGTGTAAAACAAGCAAGTTTAATTGTAGAAACTTTAAATCGCTGGATAGCTGAAGAGTAAAAATTGTTTTTCAAATTCCATGTGATTTTTGAAATACCGAATTACATGGAATTAATCTGTGTTGTCAGAGGTAAAAATTCACGCCATTTCGGTTTTCAAAAACCATAATTATGGCATGGTTTTTGATTTTAGATATTAAAAATATTAATAAATCAAGATAGTTATCTTGTTATTTGACAAAATGTTTTTTAAGGAAAGGGGGAAGCAATTGCTTACGTTTGAGGGGGAAAAACTCGCCAAGCCGTAAGGCGTTTTTGGTTGGTTCAAAAAAACGTGGTTTTCCCCCTCAAACCGGAATCACGTGGGTAAAAATGTTAAAAAATTCTGTTATCATATTTAATCCTCAAAAAAATATCAAAAATTTTGAAGTGTTAAATTTATAAAAACTTAAAAATTTATAAAAAACTATGGTTCGCAAAGAAGATTTTATTTTAGCTGAAGAGAGGCTGATTCGTAGATTAATTGCCGGGTGGACAAGACGTGGTTCTTCACTCATGCAAATTGGGCTACATTCTTATGTTCAACCTGAATTTTTTTGGGATGCAGGGTTTGACGTTTGTGCCACAGATGAAGATCAACATATTATTAGAAACGCCTCTGAAAGAACAGGCCCGCGTATTGAATATAAATTATGCCCGGTTGAAATGATTCCTGTTGAAAATAATAGTTATGATTATGTTTTTTTTACTTGTTATTCTGATTTTTCATATCCTAAAATTAAAACTCAAGTCAAAAATTTTAAAAATTATGAGCATAATAATAAAGTCAAGGATAAAGAATTAGTTGCAAATTTTCCTAAATTTTTACAAGCAAAAAATTTAAAACCTCTTTTTACACAGCCTAATATTTATAATGAAGCTTGTCGAATTGCTTCTAAGGGAATTATTTTTTTAGTAAAAAATAGTTTAAGTTTTAAAAAAAATCCTGCCTTTGGTAAGGGGATTAATATTTTTTCACTATTGGGGTTACTAAAAACAACAGAGCAAGAATATATTTCAAATTATATTTCGGCTACCATTATGCCAAAATTCATTAGAAAATATTTTAATTTTGATACACTTGTCCTATCTTATAACCCTTTTGGAGATATTTTAGGTGTAAAAATTAATTTTAACAAGACGCTAATGACAGGACTTGGGATTGTGATAAACAATGAGCAAAATCTAACCGAAGAGCCGGCAATCCAAAGGGAAAAAACTGTTTAGTTTTTAAAAGTGATAAATTTTTTTACAAGAAAATAAAATTTTCCTTAATCTTCAAGATAACAGTTTTTTGCACTTTGTGTCGTTTAAGCCAAAATTTTTGTGAAAATTAAAAATAAATGGGAGGTCATGCCTCCCATTTATTTTTGAATTTTTATTTGACTATATCTTTCCAGTATTTTTTGTCATTTACCATATTCCAAAATTTTTCTTCATCAATTTCTGTAATAATTTTGACTTTTTGTGTTCCATGTGGCCCATTAATGGGGAATGCCAATGATTGCCCATAAGATAAACCAAATTGCTCATTAATATCAACAAATTCATTTGTTTCAGCTGTGACAATACTTGGATCAATTAAAATGGCTGATACAATTACATCCCATACAAAATGGGTAAAACTTGGGTCTTTTTCAAAGCTTACTCCAAAATGAGCTCTGCGAACAATTTTAGAAAGGGCGCTTGAGTCCAAAGTTTTTAAAAATCGATCGTAATTGGTTTTGTCAAAAACTAATTTTTCGCAAACATCAAGTCCAACAATAATTTGCTCTTTAAAAGGAGCTCTGATGGCGATACGAGCTGCTTCAGGATCAAACCACCAGTTAAATTCTGCTGCCGGTGTAACATTTCCTTGTTGATAAAAAGATCCGCCCATATAGATAACTTTTTTAATTAATGGTATAATGTCAGGAGCTTTATTAATGGCAAGAGCTAAATTTGTACAAGGCCCGATTGCGGCTATAGTAACTTCATTGGGGTTTTTGCGAACTGTATCAATGATAAAATCAACAGCATGTTGTTTGATAGGATTTTTTAGAGCTTTTCCATCATAGTTTGAATTATAATACTCTTGCCAAGAACTTGGTTTAGGCAAACCAAATGAGCCCATCCAAACATCTTTACCAATACCAAAAAGTTTTCTTTCAAACTGCATATTCTCATGACGTTGTGAGCGTAATGGATAATGAACTCCAATTGCCACAGGAATATCTGATTTTCCTGCTATTTGTAGCTGATACAAAGCAGAAGCAGTTCCCGCATCTGCCCAAGAATTACCGGTGACAGTGGTAACTCCCAAAAGTTCAATGTTTGGGTCGGCTGCCAACATCAGCATTGCAATCCCATCATCAAAAGAGTCAACCATATCAGCATCAAGTATGACTTTCTCCTTGGCTAAAGCATGGTTAACATGAAAACTTATACTAAATAAGCTAAGCATAAAAAAACATAATAAACTGAAGTTGATTTTTTTCAATAACATTTTGTTTCCTCTTTTTATAAATTAATTTTTAAGGTAAGTTTACACTTATTCCTTTTTTGGGAGCACTAAATGGGTTTTGTGTTTTCCATTCATTAATAGTTTGTAAACAAATAGATTTTGCATTAACAACTTCACCGTCAAGGCTTTCCAAAAGATAATCGCAAAGACTTGTACCTTTTAGAAGATCTGATGTTTTTTGAGTATTAAAGTCAAGATATCTAACAGAAATCGGTCCACAAGGGTCATAATTGCATATTCTTTCATTATTGTCAAAATCCAAAGAAGATGTGAGAACACCTTTGTTTTCAACCCAAATAAATCCGGGGTTTTCGTCTAAAACAGCCATAAAAGATGTTTCTCCCATGGCTTTTCCACTTGGAAATGAATATAAATGAAAGCCACGAACCGGGGACGTTCCCACATCTAAACCAATGATTTTACCATTGGGTGAAAAATATACAGAGCCAACAAAGTCAGCAAGCTCAGTATATATGGTTGATACCAGCTTTCCATTTTTTTCAGAAAAAATATAGACACCCATGTGTAAATCATATTCTTTTGCATCATTCTCACCAATTGCAACAAACTTCATGTTTGAGTTTTCAATAGGAAGGGGGGTAAGCATATCCGATTGTAAAATTTGATTATTCTCTTTGTTGATCAGTTTGCCGTTTTCAATGGCTAAACTATGTTCATGAGCCATAAGCGAGTTAGAAAAGCTAAAAGTTAAACAAAAAATTCCAACCAATAATAAAGACTTTAAACGCATAATCCATCCTTTTGTTATAGGTTTTTGAACAAAGAAATTAAAGTTAAGGAAATGTTGATTAATCAACGCCAAATCGGGAACTTAAGACAGCCCATATCGCAAATTGGAATAAGGCGGTAAACTCTCACGTGATTCCGGATTGAGGGAGAAAACCACGTTTTTTTGAACCAACCAAAAACGCCTTACGGCTTGGCGAGTTTTTCCCCCTCAAACGTAAGCAATTGCTTCCCCCTTTCCTTAAAAAACATTTTATTAAGTAATAATATAACTATTTTGATTTATATTTTACTAAATTTAAATCAAAAACCATGCCAAAATTGTGATTTTTAAAAACCGGAATGGCGTGGGTAAACTCTTTTTTATCTTAAAAATTAAACTTTACAAAAAAAGATTAAATATTTAATGTCATTTGTGTTATTAATATAATAACCTTTTATTTTTTTTGTGTCAATTTTATTGAAATCAAAATCAATTGTTATAATTTAAGGAGAAATTTAATGTCAAAGGTCGAAAAAGTAATTCTTGCCTATTCAGGAGGACTTGATACTTCTGTTATTTTGAAATGGTTACAAGTTAATCATAATTATGAAGTAATCACAGTTACAGCAGATTTGGGACAAGAGGAAGATTTGGACGGTGTTGAACCAAAAGCTCTTAAAACAGGTGCTTCTAAAGCATATATTGAAGATTTACGTGAAGAATTTGCCAAGGATTATATTTTTCCTATGCTTCGTTCCGGAGCTTTATATGAAGGACGCTATCTTTTGGGAACCTCTGTGGCACGTCCATTAATTGCTAAACGTCTTGTTGATATTGCCAGACAAGAGGGCGCTGTTGCCATAGCCCATGGTGCAACAGGAAAGGGAAATGATCAAGTTCGTTTTGAACTTGCAATTAACGCCTTGGCTCCGGATATTAAAGTCATTGCTCCATGGAGAACTTGGAATCTTATGTCAAGAACAGCATTAACCGAATTTGCCACACAACATGAAATTCCTTTAACTTCCGGCAGCAAGCAATATAGTATTGATAGAAATATGCTCCATTGCAGTTTTGAAGGTGGAGAACTTGAAGATCCATGGCAAGAGCCCGGGCCAAATTCCTATATTATGGCTGTTCCCGTTGAGGAAGCACCAAATACTCCCGAATATATTACAATCACCTTTGAAAAAGGAAACCCCATAGCATTAAATTCCGAAAAAATGAGCCCTGCCACTCTTATGCAAAATTTAAATAAAATTGCAGGTAAGCACGGAATCGGACGCTTGGACATGGTTGAAAATCGCTTCGTGGGCATGAAGTCAAGGGGGGTTTATGAAACACCAGCGGGAACTGTCTTATTTAATGCTCACCAAGACTTAGAAGGAATTTGCCTCGACAGAGAAGCACTTGCGACTCGTGCAACAATATTACCACGCTATGCTGCTGCCATTTACAATGGTTTTTGGTTTGCTCCCGAAAGAGAAGTCATGCAAGCTATGATAGACCAAATGCAAGAGAAAGTTAGCGGTGAAGTTAGGCTAAAACTTTATAAAGGAAATGCAATACCCGTTGGGCGTTTTTCACCAAACAGCCTTTATTGCCATGAACTTGCCACATTTGAAGAATGTACAACCTATGACCATAAAGATGCTGCCGGCTTTATTCATTTGCAAGGTCTACGCATTAAAGGCTATGGGGTTAAAAAATAATTTGTTGAGGGGGGAAACCCCATTTTTTCTGCTTCTCAAAATCAAGTTGAGTTTTTTATTGTCATAAAATATAGGGGTAAACCGGTCAGACTTCCAATATCTGCGTCAAGCTGTAAATTTTATCGGTTATGTACGTAAGTACACGCCCTCTAAAATTTTTCGCTTTCCTTGCTCTTGAAAGCCTGCCTTATTTTACCCGCTATTTTATGACACTACCTCGCTTTTTGCATGTCATAACAAATAGTTATTAAAAGGTAAAATTTTTATCATAGATTAAGCAACTCTTTATTATAAAGTTAAATAATTTAGAAATATATCCTAGTTAGAAATAACCAACAATAAATTCTTGTTATATTAATTATGTTTTATTGTAGACGAACTACCCTGTATGTGATTGCGAATGAAGCTCATATTTCCCCTATCTTGCAGATATGATAATGCCTCACTCAAGTAGTGTCATTGCGAACGAGTGAAACGAGTGTGGCAATCTCTTCGCCAAATCGGGAACTTAAAAATTTCATATTAACGCAATAATTAAGACAGCTTTTAATGGGGAGATTGCGAGTCCCCGTCAATGCAAATATGAATAACGTGGTATCAACTGAAGTGTCAGAAAGTCCAAAGCCCTTGAAAATACAAAGTATTTTCAAGGGCTTTGGTTTAAAGTTTTTTGTGGAAAAGGGGTGGGGGTTTGGGGGAGGGAAAAACCACCCAGCTTATGTCGAACAAAGTGAGACTAAGCGTCATGGATTAGTTCAAAAAA
>CAYJGE010000130.1:0-8767 GCA_964369835.1 uncultured Mailhella sp. | reverse complement strand
AAGTGAGACTAAGCGTCATGGATTAGTTCAAAAAAATGGGGTTTCCCCCCTCAATTCGGAATCACGAGTGTTCCCCCTCAAGAAATATAATTAGTGTTTTTAAACTCTAATTTGTAAGCCTTGTCGCATTTTAGATATTTTTTGGGCACCGTAGGCATTATAGGCATAGGCACTTTTGCTCATGCTGATGGAAGTATTTTTTTGAGTTTCGGCATAAGTTTGATCTGATTTGGTGATACCTGCTCTTCGTTCTGTAATTTTATCCATGATATTTTTCATGATATTTTCAATTTCTTCTCTTTCAAGAGCTATTATTTTTTCCGATTCGGCTTGGCTGTAAAATGTTGTTTCCTCCAGATAAACTTCTTGATTTTCAAGACCTTTATTAATAATTCCAAGATTATGCCCTGTTCCGATTTGAATATTTTGCTGAAGATCTTTGGAAATTTTTCCTTCTTTGATTTCAAGAATATTATTTCCATTGCCAAGTTTAATGTGGGCTTCTTCATTAAATTTATAGATTATAATATCATTGTTTCCATTGCCCATTAACATGCGACTGTTTTCTTGCATGTTAGATATATATATGTAATTATCTCCATTTTTCATGGATAATTTTGCAGAGTTTTGCAGGTTTGAAATATTTAATTTATTATTTCCGTCTTTAGCATTAAAACTTGAATTATCGCCAAGTTCGTTTAAAAACAGATTATTTTCTCCCTTTCCAATGAAAACATGGGAATCATTATGGGTGTAAATTAAATTTAATTTATTATTACCGTCTCCAATGCCCATGCGTGATGATTGATCCAATTTATGGACATTTAATTCATTATTGCCATTACCAAGATTTATTTGACTTGACTGACTAATGCTTCCATTGATGGAAATTGTATTATTTCCATCACCTAGATTCATGTGGGAACCATTATTAATATCAATTAGTTTTATATTGTTATTTCCTTGCCCCAGATTTAGTTTGGACTGATTTTGGATATTATGAATATTTAAATTATTATCTCCATTCCCAAGATTTAGGGTGGAAGAGTTTTGTAATTTGAAAATTTTTATATCATTGTTTCCATTTCCCAAGGCAAAGTTTGAATTTGTTGCTCCAAATTGGGAAAAGAGTCGATTATTACCATCACCTAAATTAAAGTTAGAATCTTTTGCAAAGTATAAGTTAAAAGTGTTGGAACCATTTTCTAAGATGAAATTTGAATTTGTTGACATGCTGATATTGATTTTATTATTTCCATTGCCAAGATTAAAGCTTGAAGACTCAAAATTTTCACTGTCAATTTGATTTTTTCCATCTCCCAAAACAATATCAGTTTTGAAAACATCACTTCCTTGAATGGTATTGTCTCCATTACCCATATTTATTTTTGTATGATAAATACCAAGTTCGGTAATAATATGATTGTCCCCATCATTGGCATTAATTGTATCACCTTGCAGTTTATTGGCATAAATTTTATTGTTGCCGTTTCCAAGATCTATCTTTTGATTTTCGCCAAGTAAATATAGAATATCATCACCTTTGCCAACTGAAATATTTACATCACTTGCAAAATTGAAAATAATATCATTGCTGTTACCGCCCAAGACTTCTGTATTATTTTTATTAAAAATAATGTTTGAGCGGTTAATATCCAAGGTATTACCTTCCGCTACACTGATTTTGCCGTCCAGATAGGTTTTTGTTAAATTGCTATCCGCAAAATAAATGGAATAAGAACCATTTTCATTTTCTACCAAGCGTGTATCATCATTCAATTTAAGATTTATTTCTTGACCTTTTTGATTTGAGATTGTCATTTGATATGAATAGTTTGAATTTCCTTTTTCATCTACTGTTTTAAATTCAGAGATGTTGACATTTGAACCTTGATTTGTGGTTATGGTTTGAGAAAAAGGCTTGGGTTCTTTATTTTTTTTACTTTCTAAATATTCGATAAATTTAACAACACCGGTAGCCCCTCCTGCTTTCAGTGTTTTTTCTATCTTTTCTTTCATTTGAGTTTGAGAGTGTGAACCTGCCACATCTTCATTTATTTGACTCGACTTCTCATTATTTTTATCTTTTTGAGTAGCCTTTTCAGTTTGCATGGCAGTGGTATTATCATTTGATTGATAATAAGCTTCTGAATTTGTAGATGCTTTTGAAATAGATGAAACTGACATGGCTTCCTCCTGATATTTATAAAACAATATGGTGGCAGGTGAATATATTTTATTATAAATTATTTAAATTTATAATATCAAATTATTATGAATTTAAAATGTCTAAACAGTTGTGATATTATATGCTTATAGAAATAATTTATTTTGGGAAAATTTTGCCACCTTAGATATTTGAAACTGAATATGCATATTTTGTGCCAAAAATAAAACCTCTGCATAATTAATTGTGCAGAGGTTTTATTAATGAGTAAAATTTAATCTTTATTGTTTTATTTATGGAAGCATTGAATTCGATAGATTAAAATATAATGTTTACGCTTTCACTTTGATCATTACTTAATGTTATTTGCCCAAGTTCAAAGGCTTTGGTATTTATGGCATTTAATAATTCAAGTGCTTTATCTTTATCCTCTGAATCGACAATTATAATATAGCCAATTCCGCAGTTAAAAATTTGAAGCATTTCTTCCCAGCTCAAATTACTTTGCGCTTGAATCCATTCAAAAATAGGTAATTTATCCCATCTATCAAAATAAATATCAGCTTTGACATTTGGGGGAAGAATACGTGGAATATTATCATAAAACCCGCCACCTGTAATATGTACCATGCCTTTAATATCCATTTCTCGCATAATTACTTTTAATATATCCACATATATTAGGGTGGGTTCCATTAAAACTTCAGCAAAGGTTTTTTCTGTTCCGGGGAAGTTATCATCAGGCTTTGCACCACTTTCACTAAAAATTTTACGCACAAGACTATAGCCATTTGAATGTATTCCCGAAGATTCTAAGCCAATTATTACATCACCGATTCTGATATTGGATCCATCGACAATTTTGTTGCTATCCACAATTCCAACACAAAACCCTGCCAAGTCATATTCTCCATTGGTATACATTCCTGGCATTTCAGCTGTTTCTCCGCCAAGTAATGTACAATTTGCTTTTTTGCACCCCTCAGCTATGCCTTCGATAATCTTGGCTGTCTTGTCCACATCAAGTTCACTGCATGCAAAATAGTCAAGAAAAAATAATGGTTTAGCTCCTTGAACCAGAATATCGTTTACACTCATGGCAACAAGGTCAATTCCTACTGTGTCATGTTTATCAAACTCAAATGCCAGTTTTAATTTTGTGCCAACTCCATCTGTGGAGGCAACTAAACAAGGATTTTTCATTTGATCCACATCAATTTTAAACAATCCTCCAAAGCTTCCGATTTCTGAAAGGGCCCCCTTGGTATTGGTTTTGGCAACAATTGATTTAATTTTGGAAACCAACAGATTTCCTGCTTCTATATTTACGCCGGCATCGGTATATGCTTTTGAACGTGATTGACTCATTTTTAACTCCTTTAGTTGACTATCTTAATGAATGTAATTTTATAATATTTAGTTAGAAAATCTATTCTAAATTTACTTGACACCATGTTTTCTATAATTGTGTATTTAATTGTATATAGCAATTTGACCTTTTATTGAGCACAAAATATAGGAATTTAATTTTATGCCGAATCTTTGCAAATTGCTATGTCGGCTACGCTAGTAGTCGACCGCCACTGAGGTGTAAGTGCAATTTATTTGCACGTTAAACACCGAAGTGAAGCGTGCCTTTCAAGTTTGATTTTTTGATGATATAATCAAGGAAAAATCAAACTGCTCTATTGATAAGTTGAAAAAAGAAGGGCAATATTCCAAGATGAATAAAAATAAAGGCTAATAAAAACATGGATTTCTTTTGTAGAGGCAAAGTAGCAACAGCAATTCTTTGTAAAAACAAAAGACCGAATAGAATAATAACAAGGGGAATAAGGGCATAATATTCCATAAGTTCAGAAATGCCAAGCTCAAGGTTTAGCGACAGATTAATTCCTATTTTCTGCATTTCAATCATTAAAAAATTAAAATTTTCCAGATTTAATGGTAAAAAATATAGCAAAGCAACAAAGGAAAGTAACATTAAAAAACCGGAGAAAAATGCTCTTTTGGCATGGGATTTTAACATGGTATTATAATAATCTCTTCCATAATTATCTCTATTTCTTCGCAATATTAAATAAAATAAAGCATAAATATGACTTCCAAATAAAGCCATGAACAAGGAACATAAAATATAAATATAAAAATCCGGCTTAAATTGTTCTGCTTGCCATAGACTTAGAAATGTCCAGTCAGGTGCAAGAATGGAATTGCGAAAATAAATCCATGTGAAGAAAATCAGTAAAATAAGTTCTGCAAGTCCAATCAGTACATTTAATTTGAAAAATATATTTCTAAAAACTTTATTCATAGAGTGGCTTATACAAAAAATAAGTCCACTTAAAATAAATAAACCGGATAAAATTAGAAATAATAATTCAAACTGATTGGGCACGATGAAATTTCTCATCAAGTAACCTTGCATGAAATAGTCAAAAATAAAGGAAACACCCAAGAAAATAGAAAAAAATTGAGCAAAATTAGCTAAATGTTTTGCTCCTTTTTCATAAATACCACTTTTTAGTTTTGTGGCATTTGCTCTGTCTTTTTCACAAATAAAAGCAAAAGAGGCTATGCTAAAACTAAAAAAAGTTATAAAACTAATACTGATAAGATAAAGTATCCACATTTTCATTTCCGCATATTTGTATTTTAAAGTTAAAAAAATTCACACATTGTTGATTGCATAGTTTAGCCAAGTAAAGTATAATCGTCAATACATAAGCTTAGTATAATTTAAAATGAGATTTGATTTTAGATTAATTAAAGGAAATGCTGATTAAATAGGTAAAAAATATTAAAAGTAAGTTTTTGTATTTTATTAAAAATTGTGAAAATATAACCGATTGTTATTATAAAAACCTCTTGTAAGAAAATAAATCCGTGTGAAGAAAAAGATAGTTGTATAGATTTTTAAAAAATATATCTTGTTTGAATTTTTTTTATCTATATGAAATAAAAATAAATTTATAAAATATAGAAAATGTTTATGAGTTTTTGCCAAATTTAGGAAAAATTGTGAAAAAAATACCTTTTGGAATGATATTTTTAATCCTTTGGGGATCTTTGTTAACTTTTTGTGTTGTGATGTATTTACAATATCTTCAGCCTGTAAAGCTTGGGATTACAGTGTCAAAAGCAATTGAAGAGAAATTAAATCTATCACCAAAAATGGATTTTATTAAGTTAACTGTTTTTCCTCACCCATCTATAATCATAAAAAATATTGAACTTGAAAATAAAGAATTTAATATAAAGGTAAAAGTTAAAGAAATACATGCAAATATTAGCTGGAAAACCATATTAAAAGGAAGACCTGTTATAAATGCCTTAGAATTATTTGATCCTGATTTTGAATTAATTTCAAAGCAAGCACTGATAAAATCTAAGAATAAAAGCATTGAAAATTCTGACTTGTCGAGTAATTTGTTTGAAAATTTACCAGTTCAAAATGAATTGAATAAACAAGAAATTTTTAATGGGACAGATCTTGATAAACAAAAAATTATTACTGAAAATATTCAGAAATTTTTAACAAAATTTGCAGATTTTAATTTGCCATTTTATATGGAAGGAGCTGTTTTATATATAAGAAATGGAAATTTAAATATATTATATCCTCCTCAAAATGAAAGATTGAGCATTGAAAAAATTGATTTGGATTTTAGGTTACCCTCCCTCATAGGAGGACATCTTGACCTTAGGCTCGGAGAAACATCCCTCAGAACAAAATTGAGCCCTGATATTGATTTATCAAAAACCTCACTTTTAATTGATGATTGGCGTTTAGATTCCAATGAACTGGAAGCAAAGATTTTATTTCAAACTCTATTTCAAATGGGTTCATTACAAAAACTTAGGGCAAAACCGATTAAAGAGGCCTATCGTTATTTTCCCATGACAGAGCCTGCCAAAATTAAACTAAATATTAATCTTGCTTATGATAAATATAAACAAAGTATTTCTTCCAATGGTTTGGTGCATGCTAAGCTACTATTGCCCATGAATAAAAATGATACATCTGCGGAATTTAAAATTCCTTTTGAATTTCATTCAAGTTCGGAAAATGACAATACAAATATGCTCAAATTAGTAGAGGAAAATAAAGAAAATTCTTTCTATAGACAGGCATTTCTAAAAGATAATGAAAAATTACCTCAAAAAGCCATTTCTTTTCCCATATTAGATGTAAATGCAGTTGATATTAAAAATGCCTTTATTCAAATAGATGATAATAGTTTAAATATTGATGGTGAAATATTGGGGCTTTATCCTTTTGCACCTCTTTTTCAAGGGAGGGCTGTTATTCATAGTTTTAGTATGCCACGCTGGTTTGAGTCTTCCAGAAAAATGAGTGGTGGTTTGCATAATGCTTTAAACAATATAAGTGGTGAGCTTGATTTTATTGTTAATAAGCGTGGAATATTTGTACCCAAATTAAAGGCATCGGTTAAAGGTTTTTTACTTGAAGGGCTTGGTGCTTGCGGTAATTTTAAAAAGCCTGATATTACTATAAAAATTAAACCTGCAAAAATAAGTTCACAGCTTGGAGTTATTGATTTAAATCCTCTTTTCCCTGAAATTAATGGACAAAAAGTTGAAAAAATCGATTTGCCTCCCCCTGCTATTCCTTCAAAGGAAACCGGCGATAATTCCAACAGTATATTTGTGGATTATCATATTGATATTACTATGCCAAGTATTAAGGCGTGGAAATTATATGCAAAAAATATTTTCACCAGGATTAGTCCAAATAGTGTGGAAAATCCAATTCTTGATGTGAAGGTTGGCGAACTATACGGAGGTAGGGCAGAGGCAAAAGCGATTTTAAAAGATGGAAATAATACAATTGATGCTATTATCAAAAATTCTGATCTTGGAAGAATAATGCACGATATTGCAGGATTTAGTGCCATTAAAGGTATCATAAATGCAGATGCCAATGTACAATTATCCGGAAAAGACATCAGTAAAATTTTAAGCTCTTTAAAAATTGAGGCTGTCGGCAATCTTACTGATGGAAGTTTTAATACCGATAAAGCAAAAATTGAGGAATTTAAAACTGCAAATTTTAAAATAAATGCTAAAGCCTTACCTTTGCAAAATATAAATAATCAATTGCCACCTTTTTTTAAATTGCAGGGTGATTACTATTTTTCCATGCAAAGGGATATTTTACAGGCAGAATTAACCACAAAAACAGCTTTGGAAATCAGTACAAAAAATGGTGTTCCCATGAAAATGATGGCAAATTCTGCTAAAATTAAATATAATTACAATGGTGAAAATCGTTTTGAAAAACTTTTTGTCACAGGAAATGGTCTGTTTGGTTTTGATATTACCAAGAATCAATATATAAACATTAATAAATTCACAGGTACTTTTAATGGGAATGCAGTTGACGGATCTTTTCATATTAGTCAAAAAGATCAATTAACTTGGACAGGAAATCTAAATTTTAATGATTTAAATCTTGATTATTATATTTTTGGTGATGAAAGTATTGAAGATTTAGAAAATGCTTCGGGACAAGGTGTGACCTATTTACCTGTTAACAAATTTTCTGATTATGCTCTAAAATTTATTGTAAATTCAAAAGTTGCCACTTTTTTTGGAATAACCTTGGAAAATTTTACTTCTCATTTTAATTTACATAAAGGAAAAATGATTTTGGAAAAAACCAATGCTAAAATTAAGGGGGGAGGTATACTTCGCACTTTTCTTGAAGCCATAATTCAAAAGGATTTACCAAATAAAAAAGGACATATAAAATCACAATTTAAATTTCAAGTTGAAAATGCCAAAATGGAAGCCATTTCAAACATGCGTAAACATGAAACCATCTTGGGTGGAACAGGACTTATTCAAATTTTTGGTAATGGTCTTTTTCAAACCACAGATGATATATTGCGTAAATTAAACGGAACTTGGATTATTAATATTCAAAATGGCTTTTTCCAAACTATAGATAAGGAAAATCCTAAAAATAATAAGGACAATAAGACAAATTTTTATAAATTGTCAGCCTCCGGAACCATAAAAAATGGAACACTGCATAATCCTGACTTCTTGGTTAAAGGGGAGGGACTTTCCATTGTGGGGCATGGCCTTGTGGATTTACCAAGTGAAAGAATTGAAGCAGAGGCAGTTGCTACCTTTATCGGAATACCGGAAATCCCAATAAAAATTAGTGGAACTTTGGATTATCCTGTTACTGACGTGAAAGTTCTGAATGCTGTTACTTCCACCATAGGAAATATTACAATTGGCTTTTTCAGTACAATAAAAAATATTTTGGCAAGTCCCATCTATATATTAAATCCTAAAAAAACTATAAAAATACCCTAAGAGAGTCACGTCAATCCGCTTGTGAAAATTACTTTCAAAAATAAAAATACTTAAAAAATTATTTTTTAAAAAACAAATGTAAAACAATATGTTATAAAAATTTGTTTTTTTAAGGAAAGGGGGAGTTTGAGGCAGGGCTAACGCATCTTAATTGAAATAGTTTTTCACTTTTATAATGTATTGACATATCATTGTTTTTTTTCATTTAAATTTTATATATTTTTTGTATAAAATATGTTTTTTTAAGGA
>CAYJGE010000129.1:0-8837 GCA_964369835.1 uncultured Mailhella sp. | reverse complement strand
TCTAAAAATAAAAAATTTCATTCTAAAAACAGATTTTTATTAAAAATTAATAATTATGCAGAGGTCTCTTAAAGAGAAAACTTTTTTGAAAACCACGACGATCCATTTTATTCGACATGGCTAAAGTTTTTCCCAAAACCTCTTTTTCAAAAATTTTTAATTTTTAAAAATAAATTAAACTCAAATAAGTATAAAATTTAAATGTGCTAAATTTTTAAAAATGTGTAACTTCAAAAACCAATAAAGTTTGATCACCTTTTTTTAGATTAAGAACTGATCCATTAATTTCATAATTATTTATAGAAGATAATGTTTTTAAAAATTCCATTGCTTCAGCTTCACCTTGTGGACACATCTTTAAAGTAGAACCACCTTGATGAAATGTAATTTTCTGACCATTTAAATCAATAGGCATAAAGTAATTATTGCAACCATCTGAACCACTGGCTTGGTTTTCTTTAATCATCAAGTGTTGTTCGGTTTGGTTTTCATACACAACACTTGGCTTGTCATTCATAGAAACCAATCGCCAATAATTATTTTCAAGCTCATACATTGAAGAATTGTTTTGACAAAATCCATCTGGTATAAATTCAACAGAATCCTCTATGCTAAATACTATATCTTGATTTTCTCTACTTAAATTAGATTTGAATATGGCTAAGCCAGATTTTTTATTTGCTGATAAATATAATTGATGTAAAACATTATCAGAAATATCTTTTACAAATTCACGTTTTGAAGCACAATCAAGAAAATAAGCCTTACCGCCTTTTTCTGAATATTGAGCTATCATAGCCACCTCTACCTGTTTCAAATCATTATCAATTTGAAAAAGAGGCATGGATTTTTGGCTTTGATTTGGAGTATAATTAAGTTCATTCTTGGAGGAAATGCTTGCATAGGTCGGATCTTGACCTATAGCTGTAAGCTCTAAAGTATGATTTCTGTTTATCTGTTTCCAATTTACAACATTAAAAGTATCATACGTTTTTAAAATTCCAAACCCATCTTTTTCCAAATATAAAGTATAATTCTGATCTTTACTTTGATAAGCAGCAGGAGTTATAAACATTTCCATGGTATTTTCTGTTTGTGCCATATTTAATAAAACAGATAATTCTTTGGGTTCTTTATCATAGTAAACAGGATTGACTTGAACAGGTTCAAGTGTTTCAAAAAGCTTATTATAACCAAAATAAATTGAGGCTTTTAAACTTATCTTATCATCTTTTTCGGGGCTCAAAAAATAAACTTTAAAATCAAGAGGAATACTACCTTCTTTTGGCATTATGGAAACAGCAATAGGCTTACCATTAGCATAGACTTCTATTTTTTCAAAAACTTGCGGAGGAAGAGCAATTCTTTCACGAAAAGACAATGAACCTTCAATACTGCGAACATCTTTGCGACTTCTTTTTAAGGTCAACTCTTTTCCACTTGCATCATGCAAAATAAATTTTTTTCGACCAAAATCAATAATTGAAAATCCTGTTTCAACAATTGCAGCATCAGTGCTTTGAATGGTTTTTAAATTAAGTTTTTTACCCAAGATTTCCCAAGAAAGACCTGTTTTTGAGTTTTGATTTATAATACTAAAATTACCATTTTCTTCAAAATACAAATATTCAACATGATCAAGCTCATTATCTTGCTCAACTATTTCCCATAAACCAATTAAATTCTTTTTCATTTTTTCAAGCTCTGTTGCAAAGGACTTTGCAGGTAAAAGCAATAAAGAAAAAACAAAAGTAATTATAAGAAGTTTTGTAATTTTCATAAATTATCCTTGTACGTTAGATAAAAAATTAAGAGGCTTTGTAAAAAAATGCCAATTGATTCACATTTTTTCAAACAAGAGCAACCAAATCATATTCTTGACTTTCTTGAATTTGTGCTTCAAAAACTGAGCCAACAATCTTCTTTTGTTTATTTTCAAGCTCAAGCTCAGGGTCAATACTTAAATATGTTATACCATCAACATCAGGAGCTTGAAACCAAGCCCTACCAATATAAAGATTATCCCATTCCGGATGAATTCCATCAACCAAAATTTCCATATTTTGCCCGACATAACTCTCCAGTATTTCTTCACTGATTTCTGCTTGCAATGCCATCAATTCATCACGTCTTTCTTGCTTTATGGCATAATCAATTTGATTTGGCATGGTTGCGGCAAGGGTATTATCCTCCTGCTCATAGGCAAAAACACCCATTTGTTGAAAACGTGCCCTATTGACAAAACCATAAAGCTCTGAAAAATGTTCATCTGTTTCTCCCGGAAAACCAACAATAAATGTTGTTCTCAAGGCTGCATTTGGAAAATAATGTCGTATTCTATCGGTTATTATTTCAGGGTTTTGAGCAAAAGGTCTGCCCATTTTTGACAAAATATCAGGGTGAAAATGTTGCAAAGGAATATCGAAATAGGGCATAAACAAAGAACCTGCCTCTGCCAAATATTTTAATAATTCTTTTGTCATACCTGAAGGATATAAATACATTAATCTTAAACGAGCAAGCCCATTTAAGGAAAAAAGTTTATCCAATAAAATTCTTAAATCTTTGCCATTCAAATCAGTTCCATAGGCACTTACATCTTGAGCAACCAAGATCAATTCTTTTACATTTTCTTCTTCAACCAATATTTTTGCCTCAGATACCAAATTATCTAAAGGTAAAGAGCGATATTTACCTCTGATTGAAGGAATTGTGCAAAAAGAGCATTTATTTTTACAGCCTTCACTGATTTTTAGCCAAGCATAGGAAGGACCTGTGCTTAGCATACGTTTGGCAGGAGGAAGATAAATATTTTTTTTCCCATTAATAATTTCATGATCTATAATTGGCTCAGGTGTTGAAAATTCGACCAATAAATCTTCTTTTATCAATGAAATTTGAAAATAATCTTGAATAGCTTTGGCCGATAAAAAACCCCAATAATCAATATCTTTTGTTTCAAGCCATAAATCCACTTCCGGAATTTCTTTATTCAACTCCTCTTGACTATATCTGCCGGCCAAACAGCCACAAACAATTATAAATTTATGTTCTGTATCAACATTTGAAACAATTTCAATAATTGTTTCAATGGATTCTTTAACAGCACTGGCTATGAAGGCACAGGTATTTATAAAAATTACATCTGCATCTTCAAAATCTTCCACTAAATTAAATTTGCCCCATGAACCTAAAACATGTTCAGTGTCTACTAAATTTTTAGGACACCCAAGGCTTTGAGAAAAAACTTTTAACATTATTTAGAATAAGTTTATAAAATTTGGATAATTTTATTTAAGTTAAAAAATTATAAAATAAATGGAATAATTAAAATCATTCAACCAATTGACCTAAGCGTGAAAGTCTTGGGCTTCCCTCATCAGAATCCCATGACCAATAGATGCGCCAAGCTTTACCATAAATGGCATCACGATGAACAGAGCCCCAAGCCCTTGAGTCTTCTGAATTATCTCTATTATCTCCAAGGGTATAGTATTCATCTTCAGGCACAGTAAAAGGTGCAACATTATCAAGCATACCAAGATGATTTGGTCTGGTATGCCTTATATAATCCTCTTGAACAATTTCACCATTACGATAAAGTTGTTTATTGCGAACTTCCATTACATCACCCGGCAAACCAACAACACGTTTAATATAATCAACAGAAGGGTTTTTTGGATATTTAAATACTATAATATCACCATATTCAGGACCATCACCCTTATAAATCCAAGTATCAATAATTGGAAGTTTTAAACCATAGGATAATTTATTTACCAATAAATAATCGCCGATTTGAATGGTATTTAACATGGAACCGGACGGAATTGTAAAAGCAGAAACCAAAAAAAGCCTAATTAAAACAGCAAAAAGTAAAGCAATTAATAAAGCTTCACCATATTCACGAAAAAAACCTTTCTTTTCTCTTGTTTTGGACATATTTTCCTCAAAATTATAATTATCAAGCCAAATTCTTATGTTTTAACGCATCTGCACAATTTTTATGGTGAGCAAAAACCATGTTTCTTGTGTTCATTTAGGTCACTTGAACACGTGATTCCGGGTTGAGGGAGAAAACCACGTTTTTTTGAACCAACCAAAAACGCCTGCGGCTGGGCGAGTTTTTCCTCCTCAAACCTAAGCAATCGCTTCCCCTTTCCTTAAAAAAAATTTCAATCAATGACTTAACTATTTTGATTTATTTATATTTTACTAAATTAAAAAAATCAAAACCATACCAAAATTGTGATTTTTAAAACCCGAATGGCGTGGTCACTCGAACAATGTGACTTTCTGAAAAATCAAAAATTAACTATTTCAGTGCAAACAAAATCTTTCAGATAACAAAAAACTTTCCAAAAAAATTTTATTGATTATTAACGCAAGCCCTTTTCAGCTTGAGCTTGAATAGCTGTAATGGCAACTGTATTAATAATATCATGCACAGTACATCCCCTAGACAAATCATTTACAGGCCTTTTCAAACCTTGTAAAATCGGACCTATGGCAATGGCATCTGCTGCTCTTTGCACAGCTTTATATGTATTGTTACCTGTATTTAAATCAGGGAAGATGAAAACAGTTGCTTGCCCCGCCACGGGATTATTGGGCAACTTGGTTTTGGCAACATCAGGATCAATGGCTGCATCATATTGCAAAGGACCTTCAAGTAAAATCTCAGGTGCTCTTTGTTTTGCAATTTCAGTAGCTTGAATAACTTTATCCACATCTTCACCCTTACCTGAACTACCTGTTGAATAGGAAAGCATGGCAACCTTGGGCTCAACACCAAAAATTTTGGCTGTTTCAGCCGCTGTGATAGCAATATCAGCCAATTGCTCCGCTGTCGGATCGGGATTTATTGCACAATCACCAAAGGCTAAAACCCTATCCTTAAGGCACATTAAAAATACACTTGATACAATTGAAAATCCTGGCTTTGTTTTAATAAATTCCAAAGCAGGACGCACGGTATTGGCTGTTGTATTAACAGACCCTGACACTAAACCGTCAGCATCATTCATATAAACCATCATGGTTCCAAAATAAGTAGGATCTAACATTTTATCTCTTGCATCTTCAATGTTTATCCCTTTTTTCTTACGTAATTCCATATACGTTGTGGCATATTCTTCTAATTTTGGTGAAGTTTTTGGATCAATCACAATAATATCATGCAATGAAATCCCCAAATTTTTAGCCTTAGTGATAATTGAAGTTTCATCACCAAGCAATATAAGTTTTACAATGGAGCGAGAACGTAAAGCTTCGGCAGCCAATAAAATTCTTTCTTCCTTTCCCTCAGGCAAAACAATACGCATGGCATATTTTCTGGCTTGTTCCATTAATGTGTATTCAAACATTCTCGGAGTCATACGAGAAGAGCTTTTATCAACAATTCTTGTAGTTAATGCTTCCACATTAATATGTCGTTCAAATGAGCCAAGAGCGGTATGTACTTTTCTGTTATCATCAGGATCAATTTGATCTCTGATATTTGTAATGGCATTAATAGTTTCTGTTGTGTTTGATTTTACAGAAAGAATTGGAACAGGCAAGGATTTCATTCCATCAAATAAACGCTTAATGGACGGAGATATATTGATTCCACCGGTTAGCAAAATACCACTTAAAGCCGGATATGCTCTTGAATTTGAAGCAGCAATTGAAGCAAGTAAAATATCTTCCCTATCTCCCGGAGTAATAATTAAATTCCCCTCCTGCACAAAGTTTAAAAAATTCCCAATATGCATGGCAGCAACCAAATAATCATTAATATGATAATTAATTAAATTTTTAGCTCCATAAATTACATCTGCATTTAAATTTTTGGCAACATCACGAAGCGACGGGCGAGCCAAAATAGGATCATAAGGAATAAAGGAAATTAAAGGAGGATTATCATCTTTTGTTTCAAAAATATTATCAAGTTCATCATGAATTTTTTCAATTGTAATATCGTCATATTCACTGCGATTAATAATTATTGAAATAACTTCAATACCTCTTTGTCTAAATTGGTCAACAGCAGAACAAACACCAAGCTGTACATCTTCAGCCGACGAATTTGAAGCAGGGTGTACCAAAAGAACAGGCACTCCCAAGGTTGAAGCAATATTAGCATTTAAATCAAGTTCAAATGATGAATTTTTTCCAAAAAAGTCAGTTCCTTGGCATAAAACAAATTCATATTTTTCCACCAATTTATTATAGGCATCCAAAATTTTATTCATAAGCTCATCTGTTTGCCCTGAATTAATATAACGATGAGCTTCCTCCATTGTGCAAGCATAACTTTCTTCTTTCACTAAATTTAATTTAAAATAATCATTGATTAAATTTATTTCATTGTCAGTTTCATGATGATCTTGAATAATAGGTCGAAAAAATGCAACTTTTCTGATTTTTCCAAGTAGCAAACGCATAACCCCAAGAGCCACTGCAAGTTTACCTGAATTTTCATTTGTCGCACTAATATATAATGCTTTTGCCATAAAATATCTCCATTTTTTGATAACTAATCATATTCTTTGTCAAGGCAACTGTCAAGCAACACATTTTATAAATTGTTTATATTTTAAATTGTTTAATTTTTTTTTAAACAAAAAGCAGGACATTTAAATATTTAAATGTCCTGCTTTTTTGAAAATAAAAATTAAAATTAACGACCTTTGGCAGCTCTTTTAGATGCTTTAAGTGGGTTAACTTTAACCGCAACTTCTTTAGGCATTTTAGGAATAAGGTGTTTATTTTCTTCAAACATTGCTTTACAGTCAATTCCAAGAGCTGATATTCTTTTTTCCATTGAAGCACGATTGCTTGATCTGTTAGGATCGGCAATATTTCTGTCAATGTATTTATCATTTGTTAAATACAAACCTCTTTGATCAATTGCCAATAAACAAGGAGCACTATTTTCTTCAATGGTTTGTAAAACCATTTCTTTTGATGTTCCAAAACGTGATACCATTTTTGCCTCTCTTTAAAATTAAATCATTTTATATTTTCACATATTTATAATATATCTTTTCATTAAAATTTTAATCATTATAAATATTGGCTCTCTTTTGTTCAAAGAATATATAGAAGTTGTAAAGAATGTCAATAGAAATAGGCAAATTTTTAATTTTTATAATATGATCAAATTTTAATATCTTGACTTTTCTGTAAATATGTTCATTATTTACTCATAACAAATTTATAATCAATAAATTTATTTAATCAATTATTTAAAAATTTGAATTAATATAATTCATGTCAAAATCCTAAAATTTTCGATTTTTTCATGATTAAAAGGAATTTTATGTGTGGAATTTTTGGAATAGTCGGACATAAGGACGCTGCTCGTTTAGCATATTTTGGACTATATGCACTCCAACACAGAGGTCAAGAAAGTGCCGGCATAGTCAGCAGTGACGGTAAAAATACCTATTTACACAAGGACATGGGACTTGTTTGCGATGTTTTTACAGAAAAAAATCTTAGCGAAGATTTGAAGGGAAATATGGCAATAGGACATATTAGATATTCTACAACAGGTAAACCACAAATGAGAAACGCCCAACCCTTTGCCGTCAGAACCCATGGAGAAACTCTATCTGTAGCCCATAATGGTAATTTAACCAATACATTAGAACTTAAAAAAGAATTGGAAGAATTGGGAGCTATCTTTCAAACAACATCAGATAGTGAAGTATTTGTCCATCTCATAGCAAGGGCATTAAAAAACAATAGTTTTGAAGATGCTGTTTTAGAAGCCATAAAAAAAGTAGAAGGTGCTTTTTCATTATTAATTCATTATCAAAACACTTTGATAGCCTTAAGAGATCCACATGGATTTCACCCCCTTGTAATAGGTGAAATGCCAAGTGACAAGGGTGCCTATGTTTTTTCCTCCGAAACATGTGCTTTTGACTTAATTGAGGCAGAATACCTTAGGGAAATTGAGCCTGGTGAAATGATTATAATTGAACCAAATTCTACCAAGATTAAAAGCCTTTATTTTGCAGAACAGAAAATAAAGCAATGTGTTTTTGAACTGATTTATTTTGCAAGACCTGATTCAATGGTATTTTCTGAAGATGTCTATGCCAGTCGTAAAAAAATGGGCAAACAAATTGCAATTGAAAAGCAAAACCTAGGCGATATGGTAATTCCCTTTCCCGACTCAGGAATTTATAGTGCCGTTGGTTTATCTCAAGAAGCAAATATACCTTATGAACACGCTTTGATTAGAAATCATTATGTGGGCAGAACTTTTATTCAACCCTCCCAATCCATGCGCCAATTTAGTGTTAGGGTGAAAATAAATCCCGCGTCCATAGCCATAAAGGATAAGAAGCTAATAATTGTAGATGACAGTATTGTCCGTGGTACAACGGTTAGGACAAGATGTGCAAAACTAAGAGCTTTTGGAGCTAAAGAAGTACATTTTCGAGTAAGCTCGCCCCCAATCAAATACCCTTGCTTTTATGGAATTGACTTTCCGTCGCCCACAGAATTAGTTGCAAATCAATGTAGCGCAGAAGAACTTTCAAAATCCTTGGGGCTTGATTCCTTACATTATCTTAGCCTGGAAGGACTTAAATCTTGCCTAAAAAAACCACATAATTATTGCTATGCCTGCTTTGAC
The DNA here is from genome assembly GCA_964369835.1 of uncultured Mailhella sp. Taxonomy (GTDB): domain Bacteria; phylum Desulfobacterota; class Desulfovibrionia; order Desulfovibrionales; family Desulfovibrionaceae; genus Taurinivorans. Next base: position 202 of record CAYJGE010000129.1, on the reverse strand, counting down.
GGCAATTACCCAACCAAACTCCCAAGCACACAAGATAAAATGGCATTGGAATAATTTATTATTATCATTCACATGTTTTTTCAAATAATATCTCGTAGAGTTAGTATTGTCGGTTAACGAAATAAAAAATTTAAAATGAGTCATTACAAACTAAGCCCCTATCTTGTAGATAAAGCAATCTCCAACTTAAACAGTGTCATTG
>CAYJGE010000128.1:0-8968 GCA_964369835.1 uncultured Mailhella sp. | reverse complement strand
TTTTGAAAGTTATATGGGGTAGAGCAGTTTCAATCTTTATTGAAACTGCTCTAAGAACATAAAAAGCCCCATATCATTTTGAAGTGATATGGGGCTTTTATTTATAATTTATCAACTATAGGCATCTTGCTTCATCATTCTGCGCATTAGCCTAATTGTATTATCCATATTTTGTTCTGCCAGTTGAAGTGAGATGTTTTTGACATCATCAAGACTTGCACCCGGTGCCAGACTATAGGGGTCAACTAAATTTCCGCCTATACTGACCAAGGCTTGCTCTGCAGCTTCCCTTGCTTGTTCTTCTTGTGCTTCATAAAGGGCAATTTGTTCTTCGGCTGATGGTAAACCCTCAAGCCCTTCTATCATTTCACCTGCTTCAACCTTTGGTCTGATCAGAGCCAAGATGATTGGTCTGACCACAAGCATGATGAAGATTACAATCAATAGGGCGGTAAGTAGTGGTGTTCCGATGGTTTTTGCAAAGTCAGCCAATAATTGAATTGAGGAAGGTTCGGTTGGGAGGTCACTTTCACCAAAGGCCATGTTGGTTACTTCAATGGTATCACCCCTTGTCAAATCAAGACCCACGGCATTTGCAACAAGTTGTTTGATTTGATTTAATTCTTCTTCAGTTCTTGGAATATAGTCCCAAGCGCCTTCTACTGTCTTGGTATAAAGCCCGTCAACGGCAACAGCAACTGTCAATCTTTGTACTGTGCCCATTTCTGTGACAATACTTTGTTCTTCTTTATTTATTTCATAGTTGGTAAGTCTTTCTTCTCTTGTGCCTTCTTGGCTTGACAAGGAGTTTCCAAGTCCATCACCTCTGAAATTGATTTCTGCTGTTTCTGTACCTAAGTTTGCAGTTCCCATTTGTTGTTCTTCTGTTCTTTGTTCGGAACGGATAACAGAACTTTCGGGGTCAAAAATTTCACGGCGTATTGTTTTGTGGCTATAATCTAAATCTGCACTGACTTTTGCTATAAGCTTGCCTGCGCCCAGCACGGGAGACAATAATTCTTGAATACGTCTTTCAAGGTTGGCTTCATAGCGTAAGCGATAATCAAGTTGACTTGAATTGATACTGCCTTCTTCTTTTGGTGAATACAGGGCTTTACCGTTATTATCGCTGATCGAAACATTGTATGAGGTTAATCCTTCCACAGACATTGTCAATAAGTTGACTATGGCATCAATTTCTTTTTTATCAAAACGCTTGCCAGGTTCAATAAGTCTAAGAACTACGGAAGCAGAGGGTGGTTGTTGTTCTTCAATAAATAAGCTTCTTTCAGGTACAACTAAATGCACTCTTGCACTTTCAACATTTGGAAATTCTGACAAAGTTCTTGAAAGTTCGCCTTGTAAGGCTCTTTGATAATTAATTCTTTGAACAAAATCGGTTTGTCCCATTTGTACTGTGTCGAAAATTTCAAAACCAATCCCTTGTCCGACCAAATTCCCTTCACCCGCAACTTTTAATCTAAGGTCATAAACAGAACCTTCCGGAACCATTACTGTTGTTCCGCCATTTGCCAGTTCATAAGGTGTGTTATTGGTTTGTAAAAGTGTAACTATACGGTTGGCATCTTCCGGGGAAAGATTGGTATAAAGGGTTTGATAGTTCGGGCGTAACATCCAAACGGAAATAACAAATATAAATGCAATAATAAAGGCAATTGCGCCTAACATGAGAAAGCGCTGCATTATACTAAATCTTCCCCAAAAACCTTTTACTTTATCAAGAGTTTGTTCTACTTTCGGATTCATAATCTTTCTCCCTATCCAATTTTTTTCAATCTATTTTTTAGCTGTATTTATATTAATGATTTTTACTGTCTTAGAATTGTAATTTACTGATTTCTTTATAAGCTTCAATTACTTTGTTTCTGACTGCCGAAGTCATGTTTATGGCAAGGCTTGCTTTTTGCATACTAATCATAAGTTCATGCACGTTTTGAGTTTCTCCCGAGGCAAAGGAAACAATCATATTATTTTTTGAGTTTTGCAATTTATTTACTTCTGTTAATGATTCTGAAACCATATCGCCAAAGGATTGATCTATTACATTTACTTCTTTGGTAATATCTCTTGCAGAATTTACCATGGAATTGTGTGTGTTTTGAAAATCTGTCAAAGCTTTATTATAAGCTGTTAGTCCTGTCATTTGTATACTCATGATATTACCTACCTGTTGAAAAAATATATTTTAAAATTTTGATTTTGGGTTTTAACTTCTGCCAATGTCAAGTGCTTTTGTGTACATGGCTTTGATTGTATCAATGGCTGATGCATTTGCGTCAAAATTACGTTGAGCTGTCATCATCAGTGTCATTTCTTCAACGATATTGATGTCGGGGTAACGAACATAGCCTTGTTCATCTGCATCGGGGTGACTTGGCTCATAAACAATCCTGTCATTACGGGCATCGGTTGCAATTCCGACTACCTTTGTACCATAAACTTCTCTGTCAAGAGCTGTTTTCATGTGGGTTCCGAAAGGATTGTCAAGGTTACTGGTTGTTGAAACAACGGATTTACGTTGATAGGGGCCCAAACCGCCTGCCACTCTTGTGGTATGTGCGTTTGCTAGGTTCATTGCTGTGACGTTTAGTTGAGTTCGTTCAACAGTCATGCCTGACGCACTAATGTCTAATGCTGTCATGAAATCCATTATACTTTACTCCCTTCTGCAATTATTTTATTTAAGCCATCGTATCCGCTTTTGGTAACTTGAGCTAAAGCATTATATTGCAAATTGTTTTTAGTCATTTTAACTAATTCGCTATCCAAATTTACTCTGTCTTCACCATGCGCTTTTCTTGGCATAAAACGTCTTCTAAAATCTCCGCTTATCATGATATTATCATATAATGACGGTAAATGCTCACTGCTTGTGGTTGCCATTTTGCCTTTGACATCTAACTTTAAAGCATTTTGCAGTTCTTTTTCAAATTCTATTTCTAATGGCTTATAATTTGGAGTATTTACATTTGATAAGTTTCCCATGATAACATTTTGTCTTTGCAACTGTAAATTCATTACGTTATTTACGATTTTCATATGATCTTGATCTAAGCTTTTCATACGACCTCCTTGAACTTATTTGAACAAAAGCATATTGCATGCCAAATATAAATATCTATGTTATTTTAAATAGTTATATGATGAATTTAAATTTTGATTTTGGATTTATGAATGGCTTTGTCATTTCTTTGTCATTTCTTTGACTGACAAATTGCAGAAAATTATCTATGGACAATATTATTTTTTTTTTGTATTTTATTATTGTAAATTTATTTGAGTCAAAATTCTGTTTTAACTTAAATAAACAGAGGATAATGTTGTATTACGTTTGTAATCAAAAGAGTTAAAATTTTAAAAATGGAGTTACAATGAAAAAGATCTTAGCTTCTTTATTATTGTGTGTTGCAGTTTTGACAGGTCAAGCTTTTGCTGATGCCAAAACCATTGTTGTTGCCACAAACCCAACTTGGCCTCCCATGCAAATGGTTGATATGGACAAGAATATTGTTGGTTATGAAGTTGATTTGATGAAAGCGGTTGCCAAAGCCGGTGGATTTGAAGTTGAATTTATGAATACCGCATGGGATGGTATTTTTGCAACTTTGGAATCAAAAAATAGTGATATTATTTCTTCTTGTGTAACAATTACCGAAGCACGTAAAAAACGCTATTTATTTTCAGAGCCAATTTATGGTTTTGTTCAAAGCTTGGTAGTGCCTGAAAATAGCAGTATTAAAAGCAAAGAAGATATAATGGATAAAAAAATTGGCATACAAATCGGCACTACTGCTGAAATTGCCTTGGATAAAATTTCAAAAGATTTAAACATTGCAACCTATGATGATATTGGTCTTGCCCTTGAAGATTTGGCTAATGGTCGTGTTGATGCCGTAATGTGTGATGATCCTGTTGCTCTTTATTATTCAAATCGTAAAGAAGGCTACAGCGATAAAATGAAAGTTGCCTTTAAAATGGACGAACCTGAATATATTGGCTTTGTAACATTAAAAAGCAATACAGATTTAATGACTAAAATAAATGAAGGTTTAAAAATTGTTAAAAGCGATGGCACAGAAAAAGCTATTTATGAAAAATGGTTTGGAGCCGAATAATTTTGAAATCGGAATTAATTGGGCTTAATGATATTAAGGAAACGCTGATTAAATCTAAATTTTAAATTTCTATGAAAACTACACAAGTGTTTCCTTACAAAATAGACATGAAATGGCTATTTTGCACGCCGAAATGAGAGCAAAAACCACGCTTTTTGCGTCACCCATATTCATGGGTGCGAATAAAGGCAGTGTGCCTTTCTGATTAATTCCGTTTACGGAATTAATCGCTTCCATAAGGCTATAATACTTCATAAACCTCTGCATAGCTTTATGCAGAGGTTTATTTTATAACACATAAAAAAAAGACATTATGCAAATACTACTTTCTCTTTATTTACTAATCTTATTAATTCTTGGAATCAACTCTTATAAAAAAATCAAAAACTATAAGGATTTTGCCATTGCAGGTGCCAATCAAAATACCTTGAATATCAGCTTATCACTGCTTGCAGGCATGATTGGAGGTTCGGCAACTTTTGGTGTGATTGCCCTTGTAAGTGCCAAGGGTTTTCCTGCCTTTTGGTGGCTTGGATCGGGAGCTGTTTTTTTAATACTGCAAGCCTATTTTTTGGCTGAGCCTGTACGCAATTTAAATGCTTTTTCCTTACCCCATTTAGCTAAAAAAGTAATCAATAAAAAAGCTTCAATATATATTTCGATGATTATCTGTGTTACTTGGATAGGAATTGTGGCTGCTCAATTTATTGCCTTGGAGCAATTGGTATTTTTTATTTTCCCAAATTTATCCCCAAATTTAACCATTGCCATGGTGGCATGTTTTGTAATTATTTATACCTTTCTTGGGGGGCAATATTCCATAATTAAAACAGATGCTCTCCAGTTTACTCTTTTATTTTTGACGGTTTTGGCAATTTTTGTTTTAATTTATTTTACTGAATATTTTGATAATTTAACAGTAAAAAGTTTTGCCATAAAGGATTTTTCAGAAATTTATTCCGACTTATCCAATAGAATAGAATTTTTTAATGATAGTTTTGGTCTTTTTGATTTTTTCCAAATATTTTTCATTGTCGGGCTTTCCTATTTTGTCGGACCTGATATATTTTCCAGAAATTTATCCGCAAGAAATGGGCAAGTTGCCAAAAAAGCAACCTATCTTGCTGCTATCGTATTGTTTTTATTTTCAATTATTATTGTTTTTTCAACATTGTGGGTAAATGAAAATATTGTGACAAAGGAAAATTCCTTTATCATATTAATAAAGGACTATTTACCAAGTTCCTTGGCATTATTATTGACACTTGGTTTGATTTCTGCCCTAATTTCTTCTGCCGATACCTGTTTGATGAGTACAGCCACAATTTTTGTCAATGATATTTGGCAAAACAGAAAAATTGTAAATCTTAGAATTATGATTGTTATTGTGGGCTTGATTGCCCTTGGTTTGGCAATTTATCGTAATAATATTATAGGTTTATTATTGACAGCCTATTCTGTATATGTTCCCGGTGTTGTAATTCCCCTTGGGCTTGCCATTTATTTTCACCATAAAAGAACATTAAACAGAAATTTATTGTTTATTGCCATTATGTTAGGCTCTTGCCTTGGGCTTGCTTCAAGTTTATTCAAAGTACCCTACCTTAGTTTTGTTGGCTTGGCTGTTTCGGGATTATTTGGCATGCTTGCCTGTTTTGGTAAATGGCAATGCAATGAAAAAGTTTTACATGAATGTAAAATCCCATAGCACGTCAATCCGCTTGTGAAAATTACTTTCAAAAATAAAAATACTTAAAAAGTTATCTTTTAAAAAAATAAATGTAAAACAATATGTTATAAAAATTTGTTTTTTCAAATAAAAATATAAATACTTTGATTTATTAATATTTTACTTAATATCTAAAGTCAAAAATCATACCATAATGATGGTTTTTTTTAACCGGAATGGCGTGGGATTGACGTGAATCCCATAGATTCATGAGTTAAATTAACTTGCCTTTTGTTAAAATATGCGTATTATTAATATATTCAAAAACAAACAAATCTTTTTTTATAACCTATCGGAGGAAAAATGAACGAGTTTCAACATCAACATCAAACCAAGGCAGACGCCTATAGTATTTCCAGAACGTCCATTTTTATGCAACAAGTATATTTGTGGATGACAATTGCCCTTACCGTTACAGCTTTTGCAGCCTATTTTGTTTCAAGTTCACAAGCTCTCTTAAACGTATTCTTTGCTAATATGTTCATGCAAATTGTGCTTATTTTGGCAGTTTTCGGATTGGTTTTCTTTATCTCAGCCAGAATTCACACCATGAGTCAAGGGGCTGCCACAGGCTTTTTCATGCTTTATGCCGCACTTATGGGCGTAATGCTTGCACCTATTTTAATAATTTATACTAAATCTTCCATTGCTTCCACATTCTTTATTACTGCCGGTATGTTTGCTGGAATGAGTGTGTTTGGTATGGTTACAAAGCGTGATTTATCCGGAATGGGTTCATTCATGATCATGGGACTTTGGGGCATTATTTTGGCAAGTATTGTCAATATTTTCCTTGGCAGCACCATGTTAGAATTTGTAATCAGTATGGTTGGCGTAATTGTATTTACAGGTCTAACTGCTTATGATACCCAAAAAATTAAAGAAATGGGTGAATCAGCTCCCATTGATGATGCCCTTGCCATGCGCAGAGGTGCTATTTTAGGTGCCATGACTTTATACTTAGACTTTATTAACCTATTTCTTATGCTTCTGAGACTTTTAGGAAACAGAGAATAATTATAAATTTATTATAAACGAAAAAAAGCCCATGATATGGGCTTTTTTTTTGTGATTTTTGAATAATGTATTGAACTTTTTATGTTTTAAATGAATTTTTAATTTTTTTTGATGTGATGTCTTGACATACTTCAAATAATGTTGAATTATTAACATATGAAAACAAAAATAGAAACCAAACATGCCAGTAAACTTTTTGAAGTATTGTCTTCAGAATATCGCTTGGACATTTTTCGCCTCTTGGTAAAAAATGCTCCTCAAGGACTTGTTGCCGGAGAAATCTCTAAAATGCTTGATATTCCGTCCACAAATCTTTCTTTTCACCTAAAAGCAATTGTCCAGAGCGGGCTTGCCGACGTGGAAAGAGAAGGGCGTTATATGCGATATAAGGCCAATATTTCCTTAATGTTGGAAGTTGTAAACTTTTTAACTGAAAAATGTTGCGATAATGATCCTGAAGAATGTAGGCGTTTGCGTGCGGCCGCCCATATCAGCACAGGTCTATTGTCAGAACGCTAAAAAACAAAAAATTTTTAAATAATATATCAACTATTCAACAATTATAAAACTATTGAGGTATTTTTTTATGAATACATTAAGCTGGAACAATAAATATTTGATTGGATTTACAGGCTTAGCAATTATTTGGTGGCTAATATATTTGAATATTTTAGATGCATCCCATTATATTGTCGGAACAATGGGGCTTGATACCCAAAAACATCTTGGTGCATCTATTCAGTTTTTTCTTTACGATACAGTGAAAATTCTGTTATTATTGGTTGCTCTTATCTATATTTTGGCTTGTTTGCGAGCTTCTTTAAATGCTGAAAAAGTGCGTGACTATTTGGCAGGCAAGGGTAAAATTGTCGGATATTCCTTGGGCGCTGTTTTCGGTTCCATTACCCCCTTTTGTTCTTGTTCAAGTATTCCGCTTTTTCTGGGCTTTACCATGGCAAGAATTCCCATTGGGATTACCATGTCTTTTTTAATCACATCACCACTTATCAATGAAATTGCCATTGTTTTGTTATGGGGTTTACTGGGTTGGAAATTTACTCTGATCTATGTGGCTGTCGGTTTGGCGGCGGGAATACTTGGTGGATTTTTTATGGATACAATCAAGGCTGAGCGCTGGCTCCAACCTTTTGTGAAAGATGCCATGCAAAATGCGCCTGTGCATGTGGTACAAGAGGGTGAAAAAAGTCCAAAACTAAGTTTGAAAGAGCGTCATGATTTTGCCTTAAATGAAACCATGACAATTTTTAAAAGGGTTTGGAAATGGGTTATTATAGGTGTAGGTTTAGGCGCAGCTTTGCATGGATTTGTGCCTGATAATTGGTTTGCCGAAAATCTTGGAGCAGGAGAATGGTGGACAGTTCCCCTAGCTGTACTTCTTGGAATTCCCCTTTATTCCAATGTTACAGGAATTATTCCCATCATGGAAAGTTTATTGATAAAGGGCTTGGCTTTAGGCACTACCTTGGCATTTTGCATGAGTTCTGTGGCCGCTTCCATACCTGAATTTGTCTTGCTAAGACAAATTATGACTTGGAAATTACAAGCAGCATTTTTAGCTTATTTATGGTTTATGTTTACCATTGTGGGCTGGTTATTAAATGCAATAAGTTAGGAATTTAATATATTATAAATATAATTATCGGTATTTACTGATTATAAAAAGGAGAAAGTCATGGAAATTAAAGTTTTTGGGCCGGGTTGTGCCAAATGTGGTGAAGTAGAAAATTTGATTCGTAATACTGCCGCCGAAAAAAATGTGGCAGCGGATATTACCAAGGTTTCAGATTTAAAGGAAATGATGGCAGCCGGAATTATGTCAACTCCGGCTGTTATGGTGGATGGTAAAATCAAAAGCCTTGGAAAAGTACCGACAAAGGCAGAAGTCTCTGACTGGCTTGAGGGAAAATAAAGTAATTTTAAAGAATTGCTTTTTTAAAATTATATGGGTTGAAGCCTCTGCATAATTTATTGTGCAGAGGTCTTTTTTTTATTAAAACTGCTCTACCCCATACACGTCAATCCGTTTTTGTGTTTTTTGAGGGGGAAAACCACGTTTTTTTGAAAA
>CAYJGE010000127.1:0-8969 GCA_964369835.1 uncultured Mailhella sp. | reverse complement strand
TTAAATCTCGTGAAAGAAAACTTCAAGATTTAACTGAAAGGCTTGATGAAAAAATTGAAAGAGTAACTAAAAAAGAAGAAGAAGTTTTACATACTGAAAAGGAGCAAACCTATAAAGAACGTTTGCTTAGCAATAAAGAAGATGAACTTCAGGCCCTTATTTTAGAACAAGAAAATTATTTACAAAAAATTTCAGGTCTTACTGCTGAAGAAGCAAAAGAACGCCTTTTAAAAGAAGTTGAAGCAAAAACAAGACATGAAGCATCGCATATCATCAGAGTTATAGAATCTGAAGCAAAGGAAACCGCTGACAGAAAAGCCAAGGAAATTATAGCTGGCGCAATTCAACGTTTTGCAGGTGACTATGTGGGAGAACAAACCGTAACAGCTGTTCAACTGCCAAGCGAAGAAATGAAAGGTAGAATTATCGGACGGGAAGGTCGCAATATTCGTGCCATTGAAGCGGCCACAGGAGTAGATTTAATCATTGATGACACACCTGAAACCGTAATTTTGTCTGCCTATAGTCCTATTCGTAGGCAAGTAGCAAGAATGGCTCTTGAAAGATTAATCCAAGACGGCAGAATTCACCCGGCCAGAATTGAAGATATTGTGGAAAAATGTGAACAAGAACTTGATATCAAACTCAAAGAAATTGGAGAACAAGCCACATTTGATGCCGGAGTTCATGGTATCCATGCTGAAATCATAAAACTTTTGGGGCAATTAAAATATCGCACAAGTTTTACACAAAATGTTTTACAGCACTCCATTGAAGTTTCTGCCCTTTGCGGAATGATGGCAGCCGAGCTTGGAATGGATATTAAAAAAGCCAAGCGTGCAGGTCTGCTTCATGATATTGGTAAAGCTGTTGACCATGAAGTTGAAGGCTCACATGCCATAATCGGAGCTGATATTGCCAAAAAATTTGGTGAATCCAAAGAAATTATCCATGCAGTAGCCGCCCACCATGAAGATATTCCCTTGGAAAGCACCTTGGCTGTACTTGTACAAGCGGCAGACTCTCTATCTGCAGCCCGTCCCGGAGCTCGTAAAGAACTTATGGAAAGCTATGTCAAACGCCTTGAAGATTTGGAAAATATTGCAACTGATTTTTCAGGTGTCTCCAAAGCCTTTGCAATTCAAGCAGGCAGAGAGCTTAGAGTCATGGTTAATTCCGAAAATATTGATGATGATGCTGCCCACTTGCTTTGTAAAGATATTGCCAGCAAAATTGAAGACTCACTAACCTATCCCGGACAAATTAGAGTTACAGTAATCAGAGAACGGCGAGCTGTTTCCTACGCGAAATAATCAATTTATAAAAGGGAAAAACATCTTTAACATTGTTTTTCCCTTTTTGCTTATAATAATCTTAAAGTTATGAATATTTAATTTAATCAAAATTTTCATAACAAAATCATCACATAATGAGACCTCCGCACAATTATTAATTTTTTAATAAAAATCTGTTTTTAGAATGAAAATTTTTATTTTTAGATAAATTTTTATGCAGAGGTAAAAGGCACGCCAAAAAATTTTTTAGGGCAATCATTTAACGACAAAAGCGTGGTTTTGTCTATTCTTGCCAAAAAAATCTTTTGTCGGTCGTGTTTACGAAGTAAACACTCAATGAAACCTTTGCACAATGAATTGTGCAGATGTTTCATAATTGTCATAAAAATTTTTTATTAAAAAATTACTATAATTTTAACAATAAACCACGCCATTCCGGTTTTCAAAAACCATAATTATGGCATGATTTTGATTTAGACATTAAATAAAATATAAATAAATCAAAATAGTTATATTATTATTTGACAAAATGTTTTTTCAGGAAGGGAGAGTTTGAGGGAGGAAAACTAATTTTTTTCAAAAAAATGGGATTTCCCTCCTCAATCCGAAATCACGTGACAATAAACCTTAAACCACTGAGTATGATATGCAAGATTTAGAATTTTACCCCGATTTTTCCAAAGGAAATGGATTAATACCCGTAATTGTTCAAGATGTAAATAGTAGTGAAGTTATTATGCTTGCCTATATGAATGAAGAGGCCTATCAAAAAAGCCTTGAAATAGGAGAAGCTGTTTATTTTAGCCGTTCACGCAATAAATTATGGCATAAAGGAGAAAGCTCAGGACATATTCAAAAAATTCACTCAATACGACTTGACTGTGATAATGATACTTTGTTATTGAAAGTAAATCAAATTGGCAATATTGCTTGCCATGAAGGCTATCATTCTTGTTTTTATAGAGAATATCAAAATGGGAATGTTTCATATTGCTTTGAACAGTTAAAAGATCCAAAAGATATATATTAATTTTTTTATAAAGATAACAATTTAATTCTATTGATTTCTGAGGAGAAAGTGATGTCAGAACAGCTAAAACTTGGCATACCAAAAGGTTCACTTGAAGAAAGCACAATTAACTTATTTGAAAAAGCGGGCTGGAAAATTCGTAAACACAGCAGAAATTATTTTCCTGAAATTGATGATAGTGAAATAACAGCCAGACTCTGTAGAGTGCAAGAAATTCCAAGTTATTTGCAAGAAGGAATTTTGGATTTAGCTTTGACAGGTAAAGATTGGATGATGGAAATGGGAATTGACCCAACAGATCCAAATTCAGAAGTAGTTCATTTGGCTGATTTAATCTATTCTAAAGTTTCTAATCGTCCTGCGCGTTGGGTTTTGGCTGTTGCCGGCAATTCTCCCTATCAAAAACCACAAGATTTGGCCGGTAAACGCATTGCAACAGAACTTGTTGGACTAACAACCAATTATTTTAAAAAACTTGGTGTAGAAGTTCAAATAAATTATTCATGGGGAGCAACAGAAGCAAAAGTTGTGGAAGGGCTTGCCGATGCCATTGTGGAAGTTACCGAAACAGAAACAACAATTAAAGCCCATGGATTAAAAGTTATTGATGAAGTTTTTATCACAAATACTGTGCTATTGGCCAATAAAGCATCCTATAACAACCCAACCAAAAGAAAAAAAATAGATCAAATCAATTTATTATTGCATGGAGCCTTAATGGCCGAATCTTTGGTAGGCTTAAAAATGAATGCCCCTGCAAATAAACTAAATGAAATCTTAGAGCTACTCCCTGCCCTAAACTCCCCAACAGTTTCTACACTAAAAGATAATCAATGGCTTTCCTTGGAAACAGTTGTCGATAAATCCATAGTTCGTGATCTAATCCCAAAACTTAGACACAACGGAGCAGAGGGAATTTTAGAATATTCATTAAATAAAGTTATTTAAGAAAGCGTTGATTAATTTTCTTGGGGGAAAACTTTTTGAACACTCCATGACGCCAGTCTCGCTTTGTTCGAGATGGCTGGGCTTTTCCCCCAAACCCACGTGATTCCGGATTGAGGGGGGAAACCCCATCTTTTTGAACTAATCCATGACGCTTAGTCTCACTTTGTTCGACATAAGCTGGGTGAGTTTCCCCCCTCAAAAAACACAAAAACGGATTGACGTGAGTTTTAATAAAGCCATTCTTTAATTTCTTTAAGTTGAGCCTGAACAGAATTTGGTCCTGTTCCTCCGCTGACATTGCGTCTTTTCACGGCTGTATGATAATCTAAAATTTCATAAACTTCATTGTCAACAATGGTTTGCCCCTCACAAAGTTGATTAAATTCTTCCAAACTTAGGTCTTCGAGTCCGACATTTTTATTTTCAGCAAGGGCAACAGCTCTGCCTGTAATATGGTGGGCTTCTCTAAAGGGAATCCCCTTGGTCACTAAATAATCGGCAAATTCTGTGGCATTTAAAAAACCATTTTTCAAGGCTTTTTCCATTTTATCTGCCCTGAATGTAATATTTAATAGCATATCCGCCATTAACGGAACAGAACTTTGAATTGTTGTGTCTGTATCCATGAATGGAATTTTATCTTCTTGCAAGTCACGATTATAAGTTAGGGGCAGTCCTTTTAATGTTGTCAGTAAATTCATCAAATTTCCATAGGTTCTGCCTGTTTTTCCACGCATAATTTCAGCAACATCGGGGTTTTTCTTTTGGGGCATAATGGAAGAGCCTGTGGAGTGGGCATCAGCCAAGGTTACAAAGGAAAATTGAGGATTTGCCCAGATAATGATTTCTTCGCAAAATCTTGATAAATGCATCATCATTACAGAACCGTTAAACAAAGCTTCCAAAACATAATCACGATCAGAAACTGCGTCCATACTATTTTTAAAAATCCCATACATATTCAGCTCTTCGGCAATGGCTTTGGGATTTAAATCATAGGTCGTACCGGCAAGAGCAGCAGCCCCAAGAGGACTGATTTTTGCTTTCTTTTCTGTTGCTTCAATTCTAACCACATCACGCCAAAACATTTGTGCATAGGCCAATAAATGATGAGCCAAACTAACCGGCTGGGCAGGTTGTAAATGGGTGCAACCGGGAAGCAAAACATTAATATTTTCTTCAGCTCTTTGAACCAGCACGGCAATTAAATTCTTGGTAAGATCCGCCCAAGTGTTTAAAGCATCTGAAATATAAAGACGAAAATCCAAACAACATTGATCATTGCGGCTTCTGCCCGTATGTAATTTCTTACCAACATCGCCAACAATTTCAGTAAGCCTTGTTTCAATATTCATATGAACATCTTCAAGCTCTTGCTTCCAAACAAGTTTATTGGCTTCAATTTCTTCCAAAACTTGGTCAAGTCCATTAATTAATTGTGTGGCTTCTTCTTTGGTGATGATGTTTTGCTCACCAAGCATTTTGGCATGGGCTTTGGAACCCATAATATCCTGTTTATACATCTTGGTATCAAATGAAATGGATTCGGTATATGCTTCAACTGCCTTTGAGGTTGATTGACTAAAACGTCCGCCCCATGGTTTTTTCTCTGACATGTAAATTCCTTTATTATTTATAAGCAATTAATTTAATATAATACTGATTAATTCCGTAAACGGAATTAATCAGAAAGGCACACTGCCTTCACTCGCCCTTTGGGACGCAAAAAACTGTGTTTTTGCTCTCATTTCGGCGTGCAAAATAGCCATTTCATGTCTATTTTGTAAGAAAACGCTTGTGAAGTTTTCATAGAAATTTAAGGTTTTTAGCGTTTCTCTAAATTATTAACAGCAGCGGCTATGAAATCCCTAAAAAGAGGGTGTGCTTGCATGGGATTTGATTTAAATTCAGGATGAAATTGACAACCCAAGAACCATGGATGATCTTTTACTTCAATTATTTCAATCAATTCTCCATTGGGTGAAGTTCCGCTAAAAATTAGCCCGTTTTCTTCAAGCAGTTTTTTAAATTGATTGTTAAATTCATAGCGATGTCTATGTCTTTCAGATATTTCTTCTTGTTGATAGGCTAAATAGGCCTTGGTATCATTTTCAAGCCTACAAGGATAAGAACCAAGTCTCATGGTTCCGCCTTTATTGCTTGTATCATCTCTGGTCTCAATTTTTTGGGTGCGAAAATCAAACCATTCTTTCATTAAATATATTACATTATTATCATTTTTAGGGTCAAACTCTTCAGAATTTGCATTAATTATTTGAGCCTTATTTCTGGCATATTCAATGACAGCACATTGCATGCCAAGGCAAATTCCAAAAAAAGGAATTTTGTTTTCTCTGGCATACTGAATGGCTTCAATTTTTCCTTCAACACCTCGATAACCAAAACCACCCGGAACCAATACACCTTGACAACCACTTAAAAACTCTTTGACATTATTTTTTGTCAATTCTTCTGAATTTAGATAGCGAAGATTGACAGTGGCATAATTAGAAACACCTGCATGAATAAGGGCTTCATGCAAACTTTTATAAGCTTCTTTTAAATCAACATATTTTCCGACAATGGCGATATTGACCGAAGATTTTGGTTTATCAAAATCATTAATTAGTTTGCGCCAAGGTTCAAGTTTTGGATTTCCTGCATTTAATTGAAGCATAATAACGACTTTTTGATCAAAACCCTCTTCATAAAATTTTAAGGGAACTTCATAAACATTTTTAACATCTACAGATGTAAAAACCGCCCCTTCTTCCACATTACAGAAAAGGGAAATTTTTCTTTTCATTTCAAGAGGTATGGTTTCTTCACAACGACAAAGAATAATATCTGGCTGAACACCGATTGACAATAATTCTTTTACACTATGTTGAGTTGGTTTAGTTTTATATTCACCGGCAGCTCTTAAATAAGGAACAAGGGTGAGGTGAATATTTAAGCAATTGGCACGCCCAAGCTCAGAACGAAGTTGACGCATTGCCTCTAAAAATGGCAAACTTTCAATATCGCCGACAGTGCCGCCTATTTCAATAATTGCAACATCAGGAACATTTTCAACTTCTGTAAGAGCTCTTACAGCTCTTTTTATTTCATCGGTAATGTGAGGAATAACTTGAACTGTTCCGCCAAGATATTTTCCTTCACGCTCCTTATTGATTACATTATAATAAATTCTTCCGGCGGAAGTACTATTTATTTTTGCCATGGGTTCACCAAGATAACGCTCATAGTGCCCTAGATCCAAATCTGTTTCAGCTCCGTCGTCTGTGACAAAAACTTCACCATGTTGAAATGGATTCATTGTTCCCGGATCAACATTTATATAAGGATCAAGTTTTTGAATGGTTACTTTTAAACCTCTTGATTTTAAAAGTGCTCCTAAAGATGCGGCTGCTAAACCTTTTCCGAGTGATGAAAGAACTCCGCCTGTAACAAATATAAATTTGGTTCTCATATTTACCCCATGTCATATAAATAGAAAATTGAAATTTTACCAAAAAATATGGTTGATATTTTCAATAATGCGTGACAAATAATATATATCAAAAAAAAGTTTTAATGTCACCTCTTGACTAAGTAGACAATTTTTTTTTATAGTATAACTCCTAAACTTTTGCGTAATAAATTCTGCAAAAGTATTTTGTAAAATACTGCTCAAGTCAGTGCTTTTATAAAAATAAAATTAATAAGCATATAATAAATTGGAGATAACCATGGCAAAAGTAAAAGCCTTAGTATTGACAGGATATGGAACAAATTCCCACAAAGAAACAGCCTATGCAATTAACCTTGCAGGAGCTAATGCAGATATTGTTCACTTTTCTGACATTGTTTCCAATAAAATAAAACTTGCTGACTATCAATTTCTTGTTTTTCCGGGTGGTTTTTTAGATGGCGATGATTTAGGATCTGCCCAAGCGGCAGCCCAACGCTGGTTACATTTAAAAGATAGCGAACAAAAACCATTACTTGAACATTTACAAAGTTTTTTGGAAAAAGATAAATTGATTATGGGAATTTGTAATGGTTTTCAACTACTTGTAAAACTTGGAATTTTACCTGCTTTGGACGGTAAAAGATTTGAAAGACAAGTTTCTTTGGCTCACAATCTTTCTGCTCGTTATGAAGACAGATGGGTAGAATTAAAAGCAAATCCAAACAGTCCTTGTATTTTTACCAAGAATATAGATTATATTTCCGTTCCCGTAAGGCATGGTGAGGGGCGTATTGTTGCCTCCGATGAAAATTTACAAAGATTGGAAGTTGAAAATTTGATTTGTTTACAATATGCAGATCCGAATACAGGAAAAATAACTCAAGAATATCCATTAAATCCCAATGGTTCACCCCTAGGCATTGCAGGACTTACCGACCCAACAGGGCATGTGCTTGGGCTTATGCCACACCCTGAAGCCTTTAATCACCCAACCAATCATCCACTGTGGGCAATTGAAAAATTAAATAATACAAAAAGAGTATTAGGGACAGTTATTTTTGAAAATGCTGTAAACTATTTAAAATAAAATAGTTATAGGTAAACACTGATTAGTTTCATTAATGTTCGGCTAACTTTTCTTGGGAAGGAAAACCCCATTTTTTTGAAAAAAATGAGTTTTTCCCTCCCAAACCCTCCCTTTCCTGAAAAAACAAATTTCAAATACTTTATGTTTTAGACTTTAAATAGAGTAAAAAGTAATTTATTGGGAATATATCTTAATATAATAACAATATATATACTGAAAATTAGCCGAACAGCAGTGGATTAATTTTTATTTCGCTAACATAACATACTATAATTTCATTAATTTTTAAGCAAATCAGGCAAAAAGTCATAATTTGATTTTTTGCCTGATTTCTTATTTTAATTTTTCTAAAATTTTACACGTTTGTAAAGTATAGTTTGTTTGTTCAAGAAAATTATTGATATTTGCCTTACTTTTTTTATAATCCATGATTTCTTCCAAAACCTTTTGGGCATGGTCAATATGTTCAACCCAAGCAGTAATGACTCCATGCAGCATAAGCCCTGCAGATTCCAATGGCCCTTTAATTCCTAAAATCGGAATATTTAAAGCGTAGGCAATCCCAAGTTCAACCCCGGCATCTTGTCCCGAAGTTCCCAAATAAATTAAAAAATCAGCTTCCATACATGATTTTGCACAGAAATTAAAAACTTCACCGCCATGATCTGTATCCATCCACTCTCTTCTTTGACTTGAGTTTAAACCATCGGGAGGAGTTGCTTTTTCTGTCCAATCCAAAATAGTATAGCCAAGTTGACGCATATATTTGCCTAATAACCTGACAGCATGAACATTTTTAAATGATGAAGCGATATAAACTTGCATATTTTCCTTTTTAATAAAATTTGTTTTTTTGAAAGAATAAGATTTTCCCATTAGGGTTCAGCTAAAACTTTATAAGCTTAATTGCATAAATATTTGATAAATAAATTTGATTTAATCTATTGAATTTATGATATAAAAATAAAATTTATTTATTAATAAAATAAAAAGAAATGCTTATAACAAAATAAAACTAAATTTTTTCATAAAAATTAAAAATGTTTTTTCAGGAAGGGGAGGGTTTGGGCACATCATTCCAATTCTTACATTAAAAGATATTTTATCAAAATTTCTTGGTGAAAATTTCTTATTTTTGCCATTTTTTCAAACAAA
>CAYJGE010000126.1:0-9005 GCA_964369835.1 uncultured Mailhella sp. | reverse complement strand
AAAACTCGCCCAGCCGTCAGGCGTCGTGGAATGTTTCAAAAAAACGTGGTTTTCTTCCTCAAAAAATACAAAAACGGATTGACCTGACTGCCGACAGGCAGGACGGAGCAAAGCGAATGTGACAATCTCCCCGTTAAATCGTGAATTTTAAAGATAGCCCATAGCAATGAGATTGCCATGTCTATAAAATAGGGGCTTTAATTTTAAACAGGAAATATATGAATAATTTTAATGGTTTTTGCATTGCCGCACTTCGTTCGGGAGAGGGGAAAACAACAGTTTCTCTGGCTTTAATGCGACTTTTGGCAAGGAAAGATAAGAGGGTACAAGCTTTTAAATGTGGACCTGACTATATTGACCCAACCTTTCATACCTTGGTTACAGATCGAGTTTGCACAAATGTAGACACTTGGATGATGGGAGAGCATGAAGTAAAAAGACTTTTTAGCTTGAAAACAAGTGATGCCGATTTTGCTGTTTGTGAGGGGGTAATGGGGCTTTTTGATGGTAAGATTTATAAAAATAGTGAACAAGCCAATAATTTAAAAAATAACCTACCCAATATTTCAGGAAGTTCTGCCCATTTGGCGAATATTTTGAATTTACCTATTGTCTTGGTGGTCAATGCCAAGGGCATGGCCGCTTCCATTGTTGCCTTGGTCACAGGGGTTAAAATACAACTTGAAAAATATGGCGTGAAATTGGCGGGAATTATTGCCAATAATGTGGGTAGTGCCAGTCATGCCAAAATTTTAAAAGATAGTTTGGAGCTTTGGAGTTTGCCACCATTATTGGGATATTTACCCAGAAATGAACAATGGCAAGTTCATGAAAGACAATTGGGTTTGCAACCTTGCGAGGAAGCAAAAAAAGATATGGACTGGGCAAATTCCATTGCCGATGCTTTGGAAGAAAATTTGGATATGGAGCAATTATTGGAACAAACTAAAATTGCAAGACCAAGTTTTGATAGTAAAAATAATTGTGAAGTTACACAGGAAAACGTTAATCCAAAAAATTACAAGGGCAAAACTTTGGCGATTGCCAAAGATCAAGCCTTTTGTTTTTATTATGAAGCAAATTTAAAAGCTCTTGAAAAACTTGGTTATGGGTTTGAATTTTTTTCACCGCTCAATGACAGCCATTTGCCACGGGCAGATGCCCTCTATCTTGGGGGTGGTTATCCTGAAGTTTTTGCCAAACAATTATCGGAAAACGGAAAAATGCGGCAGGAAATTTATGATTTTGCCATGGCAGACAAGGAAATTTTCGCCGAATGTGGCGGATATATGTATTTGACCAAGGAATTGTTAATTACTAAAAATAATGAAATAAATCAAAGTGAAGAAATTTATTCCATGTGCGGAGTAATAAATGGAATTGCTCGTATGGGTAAAAAAATG
Source organism: uncultured Mailhella sp. (assembly GCA_964369835.1). Lineage (GTDB taxonomy): Bacteria > Desulfobacterota > Desulfovibrionia > Desulfovibrionales > Desulfovibrionaceae > Taurinivorans. The sequence continues at coordinate 7,602 of CAYJGE010000126.1, read as the reverse complement.
CGTTCCTTGGGGTATCGAAGCATTGAATTATTAGCCGATACAATTTTTTATGATAAAAGCTCGGAGGAAAATCAATTCAGAGGCCATGAATTTCATTGGTCTGACATTGAACTTTTTGAAAAATATGCCCCCCTTGCCTTGGTTAATGGAGTGGAGCAGGGGCTTAGTTATAAAAATGTCAGAGCCAGTTATTTACATTTTTATTTTGCCAATAATATTTTTAAAACTTTTGGAAAATCATGTCTATAATTTTAAATATAATTATTATTCCCTTGGCCTTGGTTTTGGATAAATTGTGGGGTGAATTGCCCAATAAATATCATCCCATTGTGTTTTTAGGCAATTTGGCCGTGAAAGCAGAAAGTTTTTGTCGTCATTATTTATGGGTTCATGCTCAAAAAAAACTTGCTTCGGAAAATTTTGGAAAAGAACAGGATATGAGTGAGCAAGATATTTATGAGCGCGATTTAAAAATTCAAGAGATAATTCAAAGGAAAAACTATTTACGATTTGCCGGAATTATGGCAGCAATTATTACCGCCTTGCCATTTTTAATTATTCCGCTTTTTGTTTTTTTTCTGATTGATTTGTGGACAATGGGGGTATTTAATCAACTTCTGTCCACAATTATTGCCATTTTTTGTGTTTATTTATGTATTGCCCCTCGTTGTTTAATGGAGCATGCCCAAAATGTACTTATTCCCTTGGAAAATGATGATTTAAATTCAGCAAGAACGGCATTGTCGGCAATTGTGGGCAGAAATACAGCGCAAATGGATAAACATGGAGTTGCAAGAGCTTGCATTGAAAGTATTAGTGAAAATTTAACGGACAGTGTTTTATCATCATTATTTTGGTTTAGTATTGGTTTGTATTTTAATTTGGAACTTGGCATAATTTTAATGATAACACATCGAATTTTTAATACATTGGATGCCATGTGGGGAAAAAGGAATGAACGTTATCAGTTTTTTGGCACTTTTTCCGCACGTTTTGATGATGTTTTGAACTTTTTGCCTGCCAGACTTTCTTTGATTACAATTGCCCTTGCTTCTTATTTTACGGCTCATACCAATCCGAACGATGCTTTGAAAGTTGGCTATAAATATAGATATGCCCATGGGAGTCCCAATTCGGCTTGGAGTGAAGCGGCCTTTGCAGGTGCCATAGGGCTAAAGCTTGGCGGACCTGTTTATTATGGAAATTTATTTGCCGATTATCCGTATTTTGGAGAGGGAAAACTTGAGGTTAGCTGTAAGGATATCAGAACAGCTATTGAATTGATGTATAACAGTGTTTTGGTTTTTACTGTTTTTTGCTCTGCGATTTTGTTTTTATTTGGCATTATTTAGAATGTTTGAAAACTATGTTAAGGTTCTGGTTTTTAAAGCATTTGTTATCAAAGGTAAAATTTAAAAATTTCAAATTTTTATCATAAATAAAGTAACTTTTTATTATAATGTTAAAACATTTAGAAACACACCTAAAAACTAAAAAAAAAAGGGGAAAATAATTTCCCCTTTTTTTATTTTTTTAGATTCTAATGCTATCTTTTATGTCTGTCAGCCTATTTTTTGAAAATAGGATATAGGAAATAATTAATTCACCTGAGTTGAACCATGAAGTGATGTATAGTGGGTTATAGGTGCATATTTTATCAAGATAATACATGGCGGCTTGGAAGTTATCTTCATTTCCTTTGGCTGCTATTTCGGGATATAATTTATATAGGGCATTGACGTAATCACGTACAACCAACATCATGCCTTGTACTTCATAGATTTTATTATCCAGAGTATAAAATGGTTTGCTTTGAGTATCTTGTAATAAACCGAGGGCATAACCAAATACGGTTTCTCCTAAAATTAGATTGAAAGCAGAATAAATATCATCTGTTCTGGCATTGTATATGGCTTCGCCATTTTGTAAATCCACTTTGTATTTGTCTAATAATTCAAAAGCTCTTTCGTATGATCCTTCTGCTGATGGGATAAACCACATGCCCCAGCGAGATGGGCTGATTGCAAAATAATTTAATCTGGCTTGATATAAATCGTCATTTTCTTTGTCGCTTCCGCCAAGTTTTGCAATGGTGGTGGAGTAGTGGTCAAGAATCATTTTGGTTGCAACATAGACCCCGTATTGTCTGTAGGCTCTATTGTCTAAGAAGTATTTGTTAAAAATAATGTCATTTGCAGACCAACCGAATAATGAATCCATTTCATATTCCATTTGATGGGTTAATGAATTTAGGAGTTGAACACCTTTGTCGGTGTCTGTCATTTCTTCAGTAATTTCTACTTGATATGGTGTTGGGAATACTGTTGTGTCTATCAGGGCATAAAGTTTTTGTGAACCCCAGACTGTAAGTAAAAGGATGATGAATATAAGGCATTGAATTATAATTGTTTTACTTGCTATGATTAACTGATGACCATTAAATTTTGACATAAGACTCTCCATTTACAATTTATTTATTTTTTAAATAAACGCTGATTAATTCGCGTGTCCATAATTTTTTTGAAATACTGAACTTCGCTTTAATAACGATTCATTAAAGAAACCTCTGCACAAGTAGTTTTTCTAATGAAATCTTGCAAAAATTTTAGAAGTTTATTTTTTATATAAAGTCTGAGTGCAGAGGTAAAAGGCACGACTAAAAGATTTTTTAGGGCAATCATTTAACGGCAAAAACGTGGTTTTGCCTGTTCCTGCCAAAAAATATTTTATCGGTCGTGTTTACGGTGTAAACACTCCATGAAACTTTTGCACAATGAGTTGAGCAAAAGTTTCATTAAAAGTATAAGACAAAATAAAATTTAGTCAAATATTATTACCATGAATTAATAAATTGAATTGCTTTTTGATAATCTTCATAAGTATCAATATCTTGTGCTCTGATTTTTATTCCTTGCATGGGTAAATGTTTGGTTAATACTTCATAGACGTTTTCAGTATTATAATTAATTTTATTTCTTTGAATACAGACCGGTCCTGTCCATTCAAAATCACCATATTCTTCAGAAAAAGAAGTAACATTTCCTTGACTGTCCAAATTGACGAAAACCGTTTCATCAGAAATCACATCGCTGTAGGCAATGAATTCTTGGTCAAGGTTTAATAGTTTTTCGGCATCGCTTGGGTGAACCAATAAGTCCCCGTCCCATTCAATTACATATTCATTGGCATGTCTTGCACCAAGGTAAAAACTATTACCTGTTTTTGTATTGAAATAGTTGTGATTATAGATGAAAATAGCATCTTTACGGAATTTTAAGACTTCTTGAACCAAGGAATTACTTTGATAGCCGACCACAATTCTAAGGTCTTCAATATTTTTAAATAATTCCAATTGCCAAGCAATTAAGGGTTTTTTACAGATTTCTACCAAGGCTTTTGTTTGTCCAAGCCCCAGTCTGGAACCTATACCGGCACAAGTTATGATTACAGACTTATTTATTTTCATAATTAGCCCCATCGCACGCTATTTTGGCACGTCAATCCGCTTGTGAAATTTACTTTCAAAAAAAATTAGTTATTTTTAAATCTATTTTTTAAAAACATTTATAAAACAATATATTAGAAAATTTGTTTTTTAAGGAAAGGGGGAGTTTGAGGGGGAAAAACTCGTTTTTTTCAAAAAAACGTGGTTTTCACCCTCAAAAAACACAAAAGCGGATTGACGTGCTATTTTGGTTTTATAAAATCATAGTTAAAGCATGATTTTTGATATTAAATAAAAATATAAATAAATCAAAATTGTTATATTGTTGTTTGACAAAATGTTTTTTCAGGAAAAGGGGAAGCTATTGCTTACGTTTGAGAGGGGAAAAACTCGCCCAGCCGTCAGGCGTCGTGGAATGTTTCAAAAAAACGTGGTTTTCTCCCTCAATCCGGAATCACGTGGGGTTTGGGGGCAAAGCCCTCAGTTCGAAGTACTGTTCGACTAAATTTTATTTGCGTGAATTATATTTTTTACCTTATCATTGGCGTATTTAAAATATAATTCAGTTGCATTTTCGTGTTCTAAAATATCTGAAGCAATATTTTCATCGGCAAACTTTGCATATTCCCATGGCCTGCCAAGTCTTGCCACGTTATTTCTAAGCCCATAATCGGCTTTTTTGTAATCAACATAAATATTAAGCCAGTAATTTGTGTTGGGTTTGTGATTGGGGCGGAAAATCCCCACGGGATCCAAGGTAACCAATAAATCAATTTTGTTTTCATTTTTTTCTGCAATTTTCAAAGTGGCTGAACTGCCTCCCCAACTATGTCCCACCAAAATTATTTTAGAATTTTGTTTTGCAAAATAATTGATTAAGTCATTCATATCCTTGTGTTGGTCATGTTCACGAAAAAATAAGGATATTTTATTTTGTTCCTGTTTAAATTCTTCTGTTATTTTGGTAAAAGCGCGGTAACAATAGGCTGTGTGAAAATCAAAAAAACCTGCAACAACCAAGATTACAGTATGATTTGATAAATCTTTAGGATTTTCATTGGAAAAATGATCGGACAAATTTTTGGAATATAATTTTTCTAAAAAATTTTCTTCTTCTTTTCTATTGTTAATTTTGGAAAAATTTAATGCAGTCATGAGGTTTTGGTCATTTCTTTGATAGGTATAATTTGCGATTAATTTATCGCCAAAATCAAATAAATTATTAAAGAAAAGAAGGTAGCAAATCGGTAAAAATATAATGAGAATGATGATTATTTTCATAAAATAAATCCTGAATTGATAAAATAATAATTAATAATTAACTATTGACAAAATAAAAAACCTTGACATTTTTTCTAATCTTTGTATAATCTAAAAGTTTGCAAACAAAATCAATAAGTTAATAATTTGTGTTGTAAAAATAAATATAATTAATCATAGGCAAAAATAATGAATGAAGCAATAAAAAGATTGATAGATGGAAATTTAGAGTATGTTAATAATATAAATTATATTCAAATTAGGCAAGATTCCTTTAAACATGGGCAAAATCCTTATGCCGTAATAATTTCCTGCTCAGACTCAAGGGTTTGCCCTGAATTTATTTTTTCAACCAGCATAGCCGAGCTTTTTGTAATCAGAACAGCCGGGCTTGCCATTGGTGATTTTGAGCTTGCCAGCGTAGAATTTGCCATATCAACTTTTGATATTGGCGTGGTTGTGGTTTTGGGGCATACCTATTGCGGTGCTGTGGCTGCAACTTTTAAAGATAAAAAGCAAGGCCATAAATTATTAAAACTAACAAATGAAATTAAAACAAGAATTTGTGGTGCCAATGATTTGGAAGATGCTGAAAAACTAAATATTATTCATGCCTGTCACCAAATTAGTATCAATCCCATTGTAAAAAAATATATAGAACAGGGAAAAATTAAGGTTGTTCCTGCCATTTATGATACTGAACATGGCAAAGTAGACTTTTTATATGACTATGAATAGATTTTTAGTCTGATTTAACTTGTCTTAATTGGCGAACATCTCCAACTCTGATGGTGATTTTTTCCTTATCGAAATACTCAAGCACAGGAATTGAATATTTTCTGGTTAAACCGTCTGAAAGATCTTTAAAGTCTGAAGGTGCCATTCCTTGATTGGATTTTAAGAAATTTATAATATTTTCCTTTGTTTTTTGAATATATTCAAAATTAAAATACATATTATCCACTATTTTAATAATCTTTTTTTCTTGAATAAGAAGTTGTAAAACTTTCAATACTTCTTTTTGCTCTGTTTTAAATTCAACCACCAATTCCTTTACCAAGGGCGGATTGGTGATATTGGAATTAAATTTCTGCTCAATCTGTTCTTTTAGCTTATTTTCAAACTCCTTTAAAGCAATATTGTGACTTTTTAATCTAACGCCGTCATTATTGGTTATAATTTTACCTTGTTTTGCTAATTTATCCAAAATAAAATGATTTAGTTTAATATCCAAATTATTTGAAAAAATGACAGCCTTTGGCATAAATTCTCTGTGGGCTTCTTTTTCATGATAATTTTCAAGTTGGGTTAAGAAGTCTTTGCAAAGATTTTCAAAATGTTCTTTGGCAATTTGAACTTTTTTTTCCTTATCATAGGTATGGATTTTTTGTTCATTTGCTAGGGTCTGCAAGGATTTTTCCAAAAGTTTTTCACTTAAATCAGTTAAAACCAATAATTTATTAAATTCAATACCATGGGGATTATTGAAAAATATTTGGGTGTATACGACTTGCTCCAATTTTTTTTCTTTAAATTGAGTTTGAATATTTAGCAAGTTATTTTGCCATGTTGTATCAATTTTACTTCTTTTTGGAAAATTACCCAAGGGGTTTATAACCTCAGCGCCGGCAATGGTTTGTAAGGGTGAAAAGGAACGGATAATGCACTTGTCACCAAAAATAGCGCTCATGGGTTCTTGAAAATGGACTTCGCAAAGGGCAGTTTCTCCCGGCTTAATTTCTAAACTTTGCTCATTTTTTTGATCTTTGGGTAAACTGTCATCAAGTTGAGGATAGAAATAAAGGCGAGCCAAAACTTCCTTGGTGGCATGATGAAAATGGATTTCTTTGCGATGTTTAATGGGCTTTGGCGAGGATTTTAAACAGGTTATGGACATTAACCATTTTTTGGATGTGTATAAAGTATTTGGAAGCGAAACAATATCACCCTTATTAATGTCTGAAACCGCAAGATTGTTTAAATTTAGGGAAATTCTATGGCCTGCTTCGGCATAATCAACGCTTTGCCCATGGTTTTGAATGGTACGGATTTTGGATTTCAGATGATTGGGGATAATTTCAATTTCAGCTCCTAGTTTTGCTTGCCCCGATAAAACAGTGCCTGTTATTGTGGTTCCATGTCCTTTTAATGAAAAAACTCGGTCAATGGGCAGGCGGAAAATATCTGTTCTTGGTTTTTGAATAATTTCTTCTGCTTTTAAAAGTATACCTGCCTTCAGTTCCTCAATTCCTTGGCCTGTATGGCTTGAAACAGGAAAGATTGGTGCATTTTCAAGAAAAGTTCCCTTGGTAAAATCTTTAACATCTTCAATGGCAAATTCCAGTAATTCTTGATCAACCATGTCGGTTTTAGTCAGAACAATAATTCCTGCTTGTATTTGCAAAATAGAACAAATTTCAAGATGTTCTCTGGTTTGGGGCATCACACCTTCATCGGCGGCAATAACCATTAATACAAAATCTATTCCCCCTGCTCCTGCCACCATGTTTCTGACAAATTTTTCATGCCCGGGCATGTCAATTATTCCCAGCCTTTCAATGCTTTTGTCTCTTTTTTCCAAATCCAAGTGGGCAAAACCAAGTTCAATGGTTATTCCTCTTTTCTTTTCTTCAACCAAGCGATCACAATCTGTGCCTGTCAAAATTTTTATCAAAGATGTTTTGCCATGGTCAATATGTCCGGCTGTTCCCATTACCAATGCCATAAATATTCCTTGTTATGTCGGTCAATCCGTTTTTATGTTTTTTGAGGAGGAAAACCACGTTTTTTTGAAACATTCCACGGCGCCTGATGGCTGGGCGAGTTTTTCCCCTTCAAACTCCCACGTTATTCCAATTTGGGGGCTTTGCCCCCAAACCCCCAGCAAAGGGAGTGAC
>CAYJGE010000125.1:0-9044 GCA_964369835.1 uncultured Mailhella sp. | reverse complement strand
GCCCAGCCGTCAGGCGTCGTGGAATGTTTCAAAAAAACGTGGTTTTCCCCCTCAAAAAACACAAAAAAGAATTGACGTGATGATTAAATTATTTGTTTTTAGTATCGTTTGCGTATAAAAAACATCTGACATAAGAATTATCAACCTGATTAAGCTTAGGCCTGCCTGTACATGAAGACAGACTTTCTTTGCAGCGAGGTAAAAACTTACACTCGGTTATGTTTTCAGTGGGAAATGGAACTGTTCCCTCAATGTTTGGTAAATTTAGTGTGGGGTTTGCTGTGGGTACACAGGCCATTAATGCTTTTGAATATGGATGTTTTGGATTTTTAAAAAAATCGGCAACCGGTGCTTTTTCAAGAATTTCCCCTGCATACATTACCGCCACCGTATCAGCTATTTCGCTGACCACTCCAAGGTCATGAGTAATTAAAAGCAGGCTCATATTATTTTTTTTAACTAAATTACTCAGTAAATTTAATATTTGTCCCTGAATGGTTACATCTAAAGCTGTTGTTGGTTCGTCTGCAATTAAAAGGGAGGGAGAACAGGCCAAGGCCATGGCTATCATTACTCTTTGACGCATACCACCTGAAAGTTGATGCGGATAATCATCAAGTCTTTCTTTCGCAATTCCAACTGCATAAAATAGCTCTATACATTTTGCATAGGCTTCTTTTTTGTTTAATTTTTGATGCAAAATAAGACTTTCCATCACTTGAGTTGAAACTTTTAGTACAGGATTTAAACTTGTCATAGGCTCTTGAAAAATCATAGAAATTTCTTTACCCCGCAGTTGTTGCATTTCCTTCTCTGACAGTTTATTTAAATCAATATCTTTAAAATTAAAAGACTTGCATGAAAATTTAGCATATTCAGGCAAAAGCTTTAAAATAGATAAAGCAGTTAAACTTTTTCCACTTCCGGACTCACCCACAAGACAAAAAATTTCCCCTGCCTTAATTTCAAAATTTAAATTTGAAACAACTTTTTTATTGTCAAACGAAATTGATAAATCTTCAACTGTCAATAAATTTCCCATATATTTTCCTAAATTATACCAAGTCAATCAGCTTTATTCTTTTGTTCAATCGTGTAAATTTCTTTATCATTAGGTATTAATATTCAAATTGATACTGAAAACTTGCCGGTTCTATTATATCTTTTTTTAAAAAGAAAAGACTGTTTTCCGCCCAAGCTTTTTCATTATGTTGAATCAGACTTACATTTATTTCAAGATTGTAAGTATTGTCATATTTTAAATCAGATTTCATTTCAATGTTAATATTTTGTACCAATGCATGCAATAAATACCTGGCATTACTATTAATTATAACCTGTTTTTCCTTATCTGTCACTGTATATTGTTTAGTTAAATGATTATATTGAAAAAAATAAATTTTTTGAAAAGTAGAGATTTCTTTATCGGGTAAAATCATTCTGTCTTGGCTAAGTTCACAGTCAAGAGCAAAAACTATCAAATTACCCTTTTTTAGGGATTCTTCAAATAAGGATACATCCTTTGGAATATCCAAAGCCATTTCCACATGAACTTTGTCATTTTCAGGAATTACCTGTATAAAATTTAAAATGAATAAATCAAAATCAGCTGCATATGTTTTAAAATTTAATAACACAAAAAATAGGAGTAAAAACAGAGCTTTTTTCATAAATCACTTTAAATATTATTTTGCAAATTATCAATTTCATATATTCGACTAAAAATTATTTTATCATCGGAGATAATTTCCATCAATAATTTTGAGTTTTTATTTAATTTTTGTTCTGAAAGTGATATATTACTGTTTACTTCTTTTAAATTTTTTATTTTAAAACTATCATTGGTGGCGCTTGGTAATGGAATTTTTTGTACTTCACTTAAATCAGTTTCACTTTCAATATTAACCAAGTAATATTTTTGATTACCTGAAATAGAATCTTCCTTTCCCAGACTTCTGACAATAAACATAAACCGTATGGATTTATTCCTTATTACAGCCCGAGGTCTTTCAATTTCAACATAGCCTAAATTAATATTAAAAGCATCCTTATTATCTTCATTTGCTACCAATATCTTATCACTATCGACTATTTCCTCATTTTTCAAGCCTTCTGAATCTTTTTCAATGACTTCTTCTTGATCATCATTATCTGTTATTTTACTTATTTCGCTTGTTTCTTCAGAAACTAATCCATCTGTTATTTTAGTATCTTCACCTAAAATATCCTGATTAACTTCTTTAATTTCTTCTATTTTTTGATCATTTACTTGGCTATTTTCTTGATCATTTTCTTGATTTTCAAGTATTATTTCAGACAAGTCTGAATTTTCCCCATTTATTGTTCTATTTTCATTTTTTTCTGTATTTTCTGCAATAATTATATTATTTTCTATTTCTGAATTTATATTTTTTACTTCAGATATTTTAATCTCAAGTTCTTTTTCTTTGTCACTTATGCTTATTATTGTTTCAGCCAAGTTGATTTGCTTTTGGGGAATATTATCTTCCAATTCATTATATTTTTCTAAATTAAATTCAATAAAATCACTTGAAATACCTTGTGACTCTAACATTTCTAAAAAGTGTGGTGAATGTTTTTCCAAGTAATTTTCAAGATTTGAAAGACGTGTTATAATAATACCGAATTGTTCCAACTGATATTTATATTCCAATAAAGTTTCATCATATTTTTCTTTTTCAAAATAATATTGAAAATTTAGCCAAATACTTATTCCGGCTACAAATGGCAATATAAAAATAATTAACAATAAACAGCCCATAATAAATGGGCTTAGCTTAAAACGTCGGACATTGCCCTCATTTTTCAAAAACATTAAGCTTATTTTATTAGAATTCATGCTTTAAATCTCCATAACCATAAAATTTTGGAGTGTTTTCACAAAACGAAGTTACTACACAGTAAATTTTACAAAGGTTTTAAATAATATTCATATTATTTGTATCTATTATATTAAACCTTAATGTGTATTACTCACTTTAATAAAAAAATAACAGTCTTGATTAAGCAACACCTGGTTCTTTGCACAATTATTTTCCATAACAATTTGAACTTATTGCTCAAATTATTTTATTAATAACAAATTACTAATTTTCGTAATTTTTAATATGTTATCAATACTTACTTTCATCATTAATTTAAACTTTAGGAAAACGTTCATCAAACCTAAATGATAAAATCTAAAAAAATCATAAAAGCATTTTTTAAACAAACATTAAATGGCTGTTTACACGCCAAAATATGAAAGCAAAAACCTTAACCTTTAGACCATGTTTCTTCGGCAATCACCCAAGACTCTCCCATGGGATAAATAACCAGTTTTTTGGTTCCGATATCCTTGTAACCTGTTGAGTCTTCATAAACTTGCTTAACGCTGACATATACGGCATTTTTTCTAAACTCAATTTTCATATTGGAAAAATCAATTACTTGCGGTTTTTTATTAACCCAAAGGGTATTTTTATGTTCTAAAATAGCTTCAATCCCTTTTAGCCTTCCTTGCTTGGCATTATTGGTATAAAAAGTTGCATAGTCTTCAATATTAATATTTTGCCATGAATTTTTCCAATTTTCTATAAAAATAGGAAGTTCTCTTTTGGCTCTTTCTTGAAATTTTAATTCCAAACCTAATTGTTGTGGGACAAATTCCATTCCAACAATTTTAAAATCATCATTTTCATCTTTCATCCAATAAAGACGGCGAACACCTTCCACTGCGTGATTGGAAGCCTTGTAGTATTGATCAAACCACGTTACATAATAGCCTTTTCCCTCAAGAACTTTAATATTCTCATAATCAATATAAATCCAATTTACAAGATCAAAAACGTTTTCTTTTTGGGTTTTAAAGGATTTAAAAGAACGCTGTTGGGCTTTTTCATAAAAATCTGCAATATAAAAGCCAAAAAAGTCATTTGAACGTGATTGCCAAGCCAAATTCCAAGCTTGAGTTAATTCAACAAGTTTCTGCTCTTCTGCCTTATGATCATCTTCTTCATTTAGATTTGAAATATCAATAAGCATTTCTTCTTCGGTTAATGAACCTTGTTCTTCTTCTAAAATTTCACTTCCAAGCTGTAAAATTCTTTCATCATTAACACTTTTAGCAACAACAACAGGTATTCCGGGTAAAATAAATGGCTCAAGTTCTGCAATATTTTCCAAATCAATGGCAACGCAACCTTGTGTTTTTTGTGTCTCTATGGGATTACCCTTGCTATGAATCCAAATTCCATAGCCTGTTTTTCCCCTTAGCCTATCAACGGGATTCGGATAATTTAAGGCATGGGCTTGACTGCCATATTTTTCAAAGTCAAGCGAATAATCTATTTTTTTTGTAACAAAATAAATACCTTCAGGAGTTTTCAAATCACCTGATATTTGCTTGTCGCCCTCACCTTCTCCATGAATACTGGGATAACGAAATTTAATGGTTAACGGACTTTTTCTTTCAAGATAAGATAAATGTCCATCTTCTTTATCCACAACGATTAAAGTTTCCGGCATATATTCACTGTCTTGAATAATGGTTTCCCATGCAGAGCTTTTAATGTCATCTGAATTTGAATCATCAGAATTATCGGCGGCATTGGCAACATTGTTTATTTGAAGAATGGATAAAACAAAGCAAAATGTTATAAAAAAAATTTTCATAAATACACCAAAACAAATTATAAATTTTTAGAAGCTAATTCCAATAATTCTTTACGTTTAAAAATAGAACGTAAAGTATATCCTACTTTTTCAATGCTTTCATTACCACCTTCTTCACGATCAAGCAAAGTGCAAAGCATGGCAATTGAAAAACCGGCTTCTTTTACTCTTTCACAGGCTTTTAATAAGGATCCGCCGGTGGTGACAACATCTTCAAGCATGGCAACAGGTGCACCTTGAGTCAAGTTGGCCAAACCTTCCAAGTATTGATTTGTTCCATGTCCTTTTGATTCTTTTCTGACTATAAACGCAGGTAAAGGACGACCTTGTTGAAAAGAGATTAAACTTGTGGCTGTAACAAGCGGATCTGCCCCCAAGGTCAAGCCGCCAACAGCTGTTATACTTGGATCATCAAGCAATAAGTGATTAAATAAATGCCCGATTAAAAAAGCCCCTTCCGGATGCAAAGCTGTTTGCTTTCCATCAAAATAATAATCACTTTTTCGACCTGAGGTAAGTGTAAAATCACCCTCTTTGTATGATCGTTCCACTAAAATTTTAGCCAAACGGATTTTCATTTCTTGAATATTTTTTTCAGTGTTTTGTAACATATCTTAAAATCTCCAACTAAAAGAGTCTGGATTATGGAAAATGGTTTAATGAAGCACAGATTTAATATCTTAAGGGGGAAATTTTTCCCAAAAAACCATTTTCCAAAAATTTCATATTAACAGCAATTTACAAATTTTGTTTTGATAAAAAATAATGAAAATTTCATATTAAGCGAAAAAGCATACTTCATAAGGAATGTAAATTCAATGATTATTCATACAAATCAATATATTATATATATTGATTTGTCGAATATTTATAAAGATATGCCTAGCTCAGTTTGAATTTTTTTTATGCTTTAATCAGCATTTACTAAAAAAATATTTTTTTATTCAAAAATCCTTTCCATCAGCATATCCTCATAACGAATATAATATTCCAAATCAAATATTTTTTCTAAGGCAACTTCATTTAATATTTCTTGTATTTTTTCATTATTTTTTACAATTTCAGGAAATTTTTGCTCTGTTTCCCAGCTTTCCATGGCACATGCCTGAACTATGATATAGGCTTCTTGACGAGGAACACCTTGATCAACAAGGGCAGTTAAAACCCTTTGTGAGAAAAACAAACCATAGCTTTTCCATAAATTTCTTTCCACATTCCTTGGAATTACCCTAAGACCTTCCAATAAACTACTTAGTCTATGCAGAACATAATCCATCAAAATAGTTGTATCAGGCATAATCACCCTTTCAACTGAGGAGTGACTGATATCTCTTTCATGCCAAAGGGCTTGATTTTCCATGCTGGCAAGGGCATTGGTTCTGATTAATCTTGCAAGCCCTGTCATATTTTCTGCCGAAATGGGATTTTTCTTATGTGGCATGGCAGAAGAACCCTTTTGCCCTTTGGCAAAGCCTTCTTCTATTTCATGTACTTCTGTTCTTTGTAAATGTCTGAGTTCAATACAAAGTCTTTCAATGCCACCGGCACAAAGAGCCAAGGAGGTAAAGTAATGGGCATATCTGTCCCTTTGAACAATTTGAGTAGAGATTTCATCTATTTTCAAACCAAGTAATTCACATGCTCTTTCTTCAATATCAGGAGTTAAAACCGTATAGGTACCCACAGCTCCGGATAGTTTCCCCACTCTAATCCCATCAAGAGCATCGACAAAACGTGCTCTATGACGCTTAAATTCAGCAAAAAAACCGGCAAATTTCAAACTATATGTAGTTGGTTCGGCATGTACTCCATGGGTTCTGCCCATGCAAATCAAGCCTTTATATTTTAATGATAAGTTTTTTAAAACTTCTAAAACCCTATCAAAACCGGATAGAATTTTTTCACCGGCTTCGACCAATAAAAGAGAATTTGCTGTATCTACAATATCTGAAGATGTACAACCAAGATGAATAAACCTTGAAGCAGCGCCGATTTTTTCTTCCAAAGATGTCAAAAATGCAATAACATCATGCCTTGTCACTTCTTCAATTTCAGCAATTCTGTCCACATCAATTACAGCTTTCTTACGAATTTCATCAAGTGAAGCCGAGTCAATTCTTCCTTTTTCGCACCATGCTTCACAAACTGCCAACTCAACTTTTAACCAAGCTTTATATCTATTTTCCAATGACCATAAATTTGACATTTCAGACCGACTGTAACGTTCAATCACTTTTCTATCCTTGTATTACCTAAATTACTAAGTTTGTTTTTTGCACCGGTAAAAAAATATAATTTGCATACTGCAAATTTATTATTTTGCTCAGCCATGCCCTAGGGTCTCAACAGTCTCTTTATTAAAATCTGAATCCTTGGACATTTTGCCATAATCAGTTGAATACCAACCACAGCCTTTCAGAATAAATGTAGTTGCCGATAAAACTCTGGGAGAACTCACATCACAATCAGGGCAAACAGCCTGTTCAGATTCCTCAGAATTTTTAACCCATTCTTCAAATTTTTTTGAACAGCTTGGGCATTTATATTCATATATGGGCATAATATCTCCATAAAAAATAATGCATTTAATATATAATTAAAACTTCATGAACAAAATTTATACAAAATTTCTCACATAAACTTTTGTTTTTTCTTAAATAAAACTTAGTTTAAAACCTCTGCACAATTCTCATACAGAGGTTTTATAACTTTTTCAAAGCTTCTTAAGCTAAACGGCATCTTTAATAAACAATAAAAACTAATTTTTATATATTCAAACTATTATAAATAGTTATAAAACATGCTTAGGGTTGTATCTTCTAAAAAAAACAATTAATAACCATTAAAAATTATCCTTTAGTCAATACAAAAAAATATTTAAATTTTTCAAGTACAAAGTTATTTATCAAAATTATTGTACTATTTCACCCGCTTAATCAGCTATATTTTAAAATATAAATTACTTATTCGCTTTTTTAGCTTCACGAATACGCTCTTTTAAACGCTTTGCACGACGTTGACGACGACGATCCAATTCTTTTTTGCGTTCAATTTTCTTATGAGCCATTTTATTCCTCCAAGTAGCAATTATGCTGTTTTTTTTTATTGTAATAACTGTATTTTGCTAAGGTGTAAAGAATTTTATAAATAATTAAATTTTTATTTAAACACAGATTAAACAGGTAGTTAAATAAAATAAATACATAGGATATAATTTCTTGTAAATTTTAGCTAAAAATAAGTTTTTCAAATATTTATTGTTTATTTTGTTGAAATATTTCATTATTTTCTATAAATTCTGTAAATCCATCAACATTCATCAACTCTTTAATGTCCATTAAAATTAACAATTTATGTTCAAGGCGACTGACACCCGTAATAAATTGTCCCCCTTCCCTTTCTGTTGTGGACGGTGGTTTTTCAATTTCCGAGCGGTGAATTCTATTCACTTCACAAACAGCATCAACCACAAGCCCCACCGTTATTGAGTCAAAATAAACAACTATGATTCTTGTATTATGATCATAGGGTACAGGAGGCATTTTTAACCTTAATCTTATATCTATAACAGGAATAACCTGATCCCTGAGTTCAAGCACTCCTTTCACATAATCCGGTGAAGTTGGCAATGAAGAAATATACATTATGCGTATAATTTCTTGAACTTGTAAAATATCTATGCCATATTCTTCCCCTGAAACCTTAAAAGAAACAAATTGAACGACTTGGGAGTCTATATCTTCAGTGCTTTCAAATACCATAAATACACCTGCTTTTACATTTTATTTTTTGAATTTGTGCAGTAAATTTAAAATGTCCACACATATCTTCATAAATATTCGACACATAAAATACTTGTAATAAATATACTTATATGAATAATAATTAATTTTTATTATTCATGAAGCATGCTCTTTAGCTTATTGACATACAAGACACAAGTCAAGAACAACAAAACCATATTTTCACAGTTAATTACTAAGTTCATAATTTCAGATAAATTCTTTTCAAATCAAAAAATTTATTTTAATAATTATAAATGTTAGTTATGCAAAGCTATCTTTTTGTTTATATAATTATAAATAATAATTGGTAAAAAGTCAAGCTTGAAAAAATCAAAAACACGTCATTCCAATTTGCGATTCAGAATAATTTTATAATCATGTCAACGCAATATATTTTACAATACCAATATATAAAATCACGGTCATCATCGAGAACCACGTGATTCCGGATTGAGGGGGGAAAACCCATTTTTTTGAACTAATCCATGACGCTTAGTCTCACTTTGTTCGACATAAGCCGGGTGAGGTTTCCCCAGGGGCAACGCATCTAATTTTTCTTGAGGGGGAAAACCACGTTTTTTTTGA
>CAYJGE010000124.1:0-9049 GCA_964369835.1 uncultured Mailhella sp. | reverse complement strand
ACATACATTCTTAATTTGCCAACTTACCTGTCCTAACAATGGGGAGTAGGTCTGATTTTCCAAAATTTATAATCAACTAATATTGGAGGGAAAATGTTATTAGTAACTTATGATATTCAAAATGATAAGCTTAGAACTCAATTTTCAAAATTTCTCAAACGCTTTGGACGGCGTATTCAGTATTCTGTTTTTGAAATAAAAAATAGCCAACGCATTATTGCAAATATTGAAACTGAAATACAGGCAAAATTTGAAAAAAAATTTACTCAAGGTGATAGTATTTTAGTATTTAATATTACAGATTCAGCTTGTATTAAAAAATTTGGCTATCCTGTTAATGAAGATATCGACCTTGTCATGACTTAACGCAAACCTTGGTCTTATTTTTGTGTAGTTGGCGTCAATACTCATTTTTCTGCTTGACTTTTCTGAAATGAATTTGATATATTCCTAGAGATAAGCTACTATTGTAGTAAACAAGAGGCTAATGCCTCATTATAATTTCTACTTTTGTAGATTAGTTTGTTTAGATCTTTTTCTTTTTGGCTAATGCCTCATTATAATTTCTACTTTTGTAGATATCTCGACCCCACTCTTCTAATTCTTGGCTAATGCCTCATTATAATTTCTACTTTTGTAGATAAGATGGTGTTATTGTTATTCGTCATTGGGCTAATGCCTCATTATAATTTCTACTTTTGTAGATGGAATGGGCAGGTATGGACAACGATGAGGCTAATGCCTCATTATAATTTCTACTTTTGTAGATTTCAATTTGTAAGGCAAGAGCTTTGTCGGCTAATGCCTCATTATAATTTCTACTTTTGTAGATTCAATGATTATTCCCCACTTACCATCGGCTAATGCCTCATTATAATTTCTACTTTTGTAGATGCCTGCTTGTTGTTGAGCGTTTTTGCTGGCTAATGCCTCATTATAATTTCTACTTTTGTAAGCTATACTTCTATTGTAATTCCTCAAAAAATTTCAGATATATATTACTACTTTGATAATCAATCTTAATCCTCACTAGGCTTCGGCTTGGTGGGGATTTTCATTTTAATCAATTGCAAAATCAAAAAATTTAAAGGAGTAAATATGCGAGAATATCAATCCCAAGACATTACAAAATTGGCTAAGGCTTTATTATCGGTGCAGAGGGTTTTACAACCTGCCGTTAAGGATTCAGTTAATCCTTTTGTCAAGAATAGGTATGCGAGTTTGAACAGCATTATGGAAGTTTGTCGGGAGCCTTTGCTCGATCATGGAATTTGGCTTTGTCAATTCCCTGTTCCAATAGAAAATGGAGCTGACAGGCAAAGTTATGCAAATTTTTCAGGAGTGGATCAGCAAGAAAACTTTCAGCAAAATCATTGTTTGGGACTTGTCACTAAACTCACTCATGCGGAGTCCGGTCAATGGCAATCGTCATTAACTGTCATTCCCTTGTCCAAGGCAGATCCTCAAAGTATGGGATGTGCCATCACTTATGCCAGACGTTATGCCTTATCTGCCATGCTTGGCATTGTCACCGAAGAAGATACGGATGGAGAAATGGGCAAAAATAATGCTAAAAACAGGCAAAACTCAAATAACAGCCCACAAAGCAATCTAAGGCAAAATAGCTCAAAAGCCAAGGCAAACAATGTAAATCAATTAAAAGTGTCTCAAAATCAAAATTATGAGGCAAAAAAAATTGAAGCTCAAGAAAATTTTAATCATTTACCAATATTAAATGGCATTGTCTATGAAAGTATTGGAGTTCAAGATGATAAGGGTCAAAATCGTGAAGTCATAACCGCCAATGGCAATACAATTCCCAACAAAGACCAATTAATGAAAGTTGGTTTTAAATGGAATCCAAGCAAGAAAGTTTGGTGGAAGTATGCCGAATCAAGTTGAAATTAAAAATTACATATAAGGCTACCTTAACGGGTAGCCTTATTCGTTTAAAAAGGAAAATTTATGAACAATATTAATCAATCATTAAATCAATCACAAAAACTCTTAGCCTTGATTGCTCATGGGCTTTTGGAACATTCAAAAACAAACACCATGTCTCAACTTGGCGATCGAAGCCAATACATTGGAATGTCGGATATTTCTTTAATGCAAGAATGTCCTCGCTTGGCTGTGTTAAGTAAAATTATACCTAAAAATCAAAACCATGTAACCAGTGAAAATTATGAACAAATTCTCAAAAAACAACTTACCCTACAGCGTGGTCATTGGCTTGAAGATGGAATTGCCAATGCCCTTTATGCCAATGGCTACAAGCTAATTCCCCAGCTTGAAATTGCCATTCAAAATGTAAATGTCAATATAAAAGCCCATTTGGATTTTGTCCTGATAGGTAGTACTGATGTGCGTATTTTAGAGCTTAAATCAAACGCAAACCTAAGCCATAGCCCATTAAAATCTTACGAATTACAAATTCAAAGCCAAGTTGCCTTGCTTGATGAATTTTGGAATGAACCGGTTTTTAATCTCAAGGATTCCAATGGAGTTTTACTTTATCAGGACAAAACATTTCCTGAAATTTGTACAGCTTATTTGGGATTAAATCTATTAACTAAGGACAAATATGATCTTCAAGGTTGGCTCTTATGCATATCAATGAACGAAGCCAAAACCTTTGGACCATATTTTCCAAACTCTTACTTTGTGCAAAATTGCTTCTATAATTCAAAAGTCTTATGGGAATTGATGGAGCAATACAGACAAAATTCAAAACAAAAAATTCCACATGCAAAGGGTTTTTGCCTTGCTTGCACCTTTTGTGATTATCAAAATGACTGCCCAAAATTCTTTGGAATTGAACAATTGGAATGGGAGCAAACACTACAAGAGCTCCAAGAGCTTAAATCTCAAAAAGACAAATTGTCAGATCAAATTTCTGGCATAGAAAATCAGATAAAACAAAGTATTTACCCAACAGCCCAAAAAGGAAAATGGATTGAAGCAGGTTCACACCGTTTTAGAGTCACAGAACAAGCAGGCAGAAAAAGCCTTGATAAAGACAGGCTTTATGCGGATTTGTCCCAAGTTATGGGAGAAGAAGAAACAATAAACTTATTTACAAAATGTGAGCTGGAATCAGCCCCGAGTCTAAGGCTTTATACACAATTAATCAAAAATTAGGAGAAAATTATGGGATATTATTCAGAAATTGGACTTTGTCTAAATAAAGAAGCAAATGCAAAAATGTTTGCAGAACTTGAAAAGCAAAGTCCAGCAGTAAAATCAGAAGTTCAAGAATTATTAAACAATGCACAAAAGGAAGTTGCAAATAAAGACGCTGAAAATGAAAGTTATTTATATCATTGGTTCTGGGTGAAATGGTATAGTAATTTTCCATGTGTTGGATTTATTGAGCAATTTTTAGGAAATTTGGGAGATGATGAAGATTCAAAACTTCAATATCTTTTGCTTAACATTGGCGAACATCTTGATGATGTTACTGAACGTGGGAACTTTTATGATAATCCATTTGGTTTGGAAATCATTAGAAGCATAAATTATGCAACTTCAAACACAGATATTTAATTATAGAAGCAGTTTCCATTCTCTTTTTGCATAAAGCACTCGAAGTATAAAAACTTGATCGTCTTTAATCTGATAAAAAATTAAATAATTATCCACAGGTAGATAGCGAATTTCTTGTTTTGCAAATTCTACAATACCAACTAGAGGATTTCTAAAAGGCAAATGTTGTAAATTAAGAATAGCTGTTTTCAATCTGAGTAACTGAGGTTTTGCATCAGTTTGTAATACTTGAGAAATATAATGTTGAATTTCCAGTAAATCCTGTTCGGCTATGTATGTAATTTGTATAGAAAATTTCATTATAATTCCAAGCGATTAAACACTTCTTGTGCTGTTCTTGTCTTGTTTTGTTCAACATCTTCAAGACCTTTTAAAAGAGATATTTTGAGTTCTGACAATTCCATAAGTTGGTCATATTTTTCAATACTCATAACAACTAAGTCGCCACTACCATTTTTAGTAAGAAAAATAGGTTCATCATTTTGATGACAATAGTCTGAAATTTCAGAATATTTGTTTCGTAAATCTGAACTTGGTCTTATCATTGGCATAATACAACCCTCCTGCTTATAGCAAAATTTTATCAAAATAATGATATAAGTCAAGGAGTAAAAATTTAATTATAAAGGAAAAAATCATGAACGAAAATTTATTTACAAAAACCCAATTTGATGCAGGTGAAGTTTTTAGTGGAAAATCAAGCGGAACAACTGTAACGGGATTTTCCTCGTCATCAGACTATACTCCAAGACCTGATAATCGTTATCAATTTCATAGCAGTAGCCGTGATGTGGTGGTTTGGTTTTTAATGGAAAAGCCTGAACCTCTTTATTTATATGGCCCTACAGGTTGTGGAAAATCAAGTTTGGTTAGACAATTGGCAGCCAGATTAAACTATCCTGTCTTTGAAATCACAGGACATGAACGCCTTGAAATTGCTGATCTAATCGGACATTTAACTGTTCAAGACGGAAATATGAAATTTGAATATGGTCCGCTCTCAATGGCAATGAAAATCGGTGGAATATTTCAGTTCAACGAACTTGATCTATGTTCACCTGCAACCCTTGCAGGGTTAAACACCATTCTTGATGGTTCACCTTTGTGCATACCTGAAAATGGAGGTGAGCTTATTTATCCGGCCGATACATTTAGATTTGTGGCAACTGCAAACACCAATGGAAGCACAGACGATACGGGGCTATATCAAGGAACGCTTAGGCAAAACTTAGCCTTCCTTGATCGCTTCATGCCGAGTAATTTCGTCAGAAATTGCGAAAATATTTCATAATCGAAGCTCATTATCCCGAAGCAAGGGTGGAAGAAAAAATCCTAAGTGATGCTTTCCCTGCTTTGCCAAAAAACATAAGTATAAAAATGGTTGAATATGCCAATGAGGTACGCAAGTTATTCTTGGGTGAATTTACCTCATCAACAGAGTTGAACGCCTTAATTTCACAGTCTTGCGAAGTGACCCTATCAACCAGAACTTTAATCAGATGGGCAGACTTGACTGTTCGTTTTCAACCCTTGGCACAGCAAGGAATACAGCCAATTTCTTATGCCCTTGACAGAGCTTTAGGTTTTAGAGCGACTACGAGAGCAGGGAAAGCCGAGCCATGCTTCATGAATTAGCCCAAAGAATATTCCAAACAAAAGAGGAACAAAATTTGGGGGAGTAAAAATGGAAGAGCCACAAAAATTAGGCAAACCAAAAGATGTTTATGTGTGGCTTTTCCATCGCATCCAAGAATTTACTTATGACCCCAATCAAGCCGTGGCAGGCAAAGGATGCCCGACTGTGGAACTTGAGAAAATAAGTTCTGTCGGAAATACTTGCTTTTGGAAGGGTAAGGCAAGCCACAAAGGACTTGAAATTAATTGGGGCGTTGTCGGTACAAATGGCAATAGAAAATTCATCAATATTAACGAATGTTTTCAACAAAACCCTGCCACAGAACTTGAGCAACGTATGGCTAAAAAATTGCAAGGTGCATACAAACTCAAGTCTTTTGATGACATAATTAAAAAAAAGGAAAAAAATCATGACAAATTTACAAACACCAATAAACGTACTGGATAAAATGTCAGCATTAAACCTCAACATTTCCCTTTGGTCAGCCCGCAAAAAAATCACCTTTGAAGATGTTGACCATATCCCAAACCAAGACTTACCTCCACAGGATTTGGCAACCCTTGGAAGTAAGAAGATTGCTCCCCCTGAAAGCTTGCGAATCTTTACAACATTAAAAGCAAGGGCAAGCAATATGCTTGATCGTTATGGCATAAGGTTTATGTCAGGTTGGGCGATACCAGAAAGTTTAGCCCATGAAGTTATCGGAGAGCTTTGCAAAATCCGTGATGAATTTAATACTGAAAAGGAAAAGTTCCTCAATGAATACGATAATCTTGTAACCGACTGGATCAGTAAGCATAATCAGTGGGAAGAAATGCTCAAAAATGCCACCGATTCCCCCGATTATGTCCGTTCTCGCATGGCATTTGATTGGCAATTGTATAAAGTTAAATCAAGTTTTCCAAAACCAAACAAGCAACAGCAAAGCATTGAAACAGGTTTAAATCAGGCTGTTGAAAATTTGGGTACAACTTTATTTGATGACATTGTCAAAACTGCCGATGAAACTTGGCGTAAGGTTTATGAAGGCAAAGACAGTATTACCCACAAAGCTCTATCGCCATTAAAAACCATGGAACAAAAGTTAAAGGGATTGTCTTTCATTGAACCTCATGTTTCGCCTGTGGCTCAGATGATAGAAGAAAGTTTGGCAAGGGTGCCAAAACGTGGGAATATTGTTGGAAGCGATTTGGTTGCCTTGCAAGGATTGGTTTGCCTAATGCGAGATAAGGAAGCCCTGATTTCCCATGCTCAAAAATTGATGAATGGGCAGAGCATGGATAAGATATTAAATTCATTGTTAGGAGTAAATAATAATGAAAACTTAGCCTTTGCAGCTTATGTGGATTTATCCGAAAACCCAGACGATATTAAAACGGAGGATATTGAAACAGAAAAATCAATCCCCATTATCGCCGATAGCATGGGGCTATGGTAGGAGTATTTATGGCACAAATTCAAAATAAACATATATTGAGATGCATCCCCCTGCTGGCCAATATTTTAGGTGATAAATACGGAATAAAAGTCCATATATCAGGGGAAAATGCTAAGACTGACGGAAATACAATCTATCTGCCGAATTTGCCTCAAAATTGTAGTGAAGAATTTTTAGGATTATTAAGAGGGTATGTAGATCATGAAGCCGCTCATATTAGATACACTGATTTCGATATGTTATCTGAATATAACCTAACTTCATTTCAAAAATATGTCTGGAATTGTATTGAAGATTATAGAATTGAACAAAAAATGGCAGAGCATTTTGAAGGATGTAGAACAAACTTTATTTGGTTGATAAAACATATCTTTTTAGCTGAAAAAGGACTCAAAAATCTAAGCTTGGAAAATGCAATAGCCTCATGGATTTTATTTATAATTCGTTCATGGGATGTACCAGAACTATTAAAACAAGTAAAATCACTGGAAAAACAAATAAATGCAAAATGCCCCCAGCTCCTCACGGAGTTGGGGATTATTTTATTAAAGGTACAAAAATGTACAAGTGCAAATGATGCCCTAAATCAGGCCTTGGAAATTACAAATTGTATTGAAAAATACATCAAACAAACAGAAAAGGAGAATAAAAATGGAAGAACAATTATTGAACAACATCAACAAAATGACTCAAAAGGAAGTGATTCAAATTTACAAGAGGAAACAGAAAGCCAGAGCTTATTTGAAGAAAGCTCAACAGAAGAAGATGAGCAAAATCGAAAAAATGAGGGAAATAGCATTTCCAAAACAGCCAAAAGATCAAGGGGATTAGGGGAATCAGAAGAACAAAACCATATTTGTTCAAGCTTGCGGTCTTTGCTTGCTGGCAGTCACTTGCCTGATACAATCGGTGAAAAAGCTCAAATGCTGATAGAAAAAAATAAGAGCAAAAATATTGAGCCAAGTATCCGCATGGCAATGGTTGGTAAAAGGAAAATTGGCCAATTAAGTGAACAGGCAAGAACAGAGGCATTAAAAATTTCTGTGGGATTAAAAGCAAGACTGCAAGGACTATTGCAAGCCCAAGATTTGGTTAGGCACTTACCGTCTTCCCATGGCAAAATAAACAGAAACAAACTTCATGCCTTGGCAGTCAAGGACAAACGAGTCTTTTTACAACAAAGTAAAAGGGAAGCGACCAACACAGCCATTCATATTTTGCTTGATGCTTCCGGTTCCATGCGAAGCAAGATGGAGATGGCAAATCAAGCCTGCTTTGCCTTGGCTTCTGCCCTAAGCAGTACCAAGGGAATAAATGTCGGAGTGACAGCATTTCCGGGGGCAAAAGATAATGGCATACCGCCGCTGCTTGGTGAACATGTTTATGTATCGCCAATTTTAATGCATGGTGAAAAAATGATGAATAACTTTTCAGTGCAAGCAGGTGGAGGAACACCGCTAACCGAAACACTTTGGTATGTGCTTCCACAAATTCTTAAACAAAAGGAGAACAGGAAAATAATATTATTAATCACGGACGGTGAACCCGATTGCAAAGAATCAAGCCTACACGCCATTGAAACTATCCATAATTTTGGAGTTGAGATTTATCAAATTTATATTGGAAATTTGAATCTGCCTTCATGCAATTTGAACAGTTCTAATGGCATATTGCCAAACAAAAGCATTGCCATCAAAAATATAAATGAATTACCTCAAACAATGTTTGGGCTCTTACAAAATACCCTTGTGCATAAAACTTGAAAACGAACTTATTTATCTGAAATAATTTGTCAAAATATTAAGGTGACTTTGCAGTCACCTTAATTATTTAATAAAAATCAAATTAAATTAAAATCTAAACCAAACCAAATTAAACACAAAAAAACATACTGTATGACAGGTATTTAAGCCCAAAAAAGCATAAATAAAGACCTGCAAGTACTGTCACCCTCAAACCTTAAAAAGGAGAATTTAAATGAGAATATTAGCACTAATTTCAATAGCAATCGCCATACTGGAAGTAATCAAAAATCACTTTGACGAAGAAGATTAAAATCCAGAGTATTCCCTTATAATTACGCAAATTAATAAGGGAATACTGTGAAATAATGAATATTATTTAAAATTTTATATATAGCAAAATTTACAAAATAAAATATGATAAATCAATATGTTGTTTATTTAAAATAATTATTTTAGATAAGGTTTGTTAATCAAAACTACCAAATATTTTATTATCCTTTATATATTTTGTTATTCGTTTTTTGTAATTGTACGGAATGTCTTTATCTTTTTTAGAGGCACGTTTTTTAAATATAGATGGAACAATACTACGTAAAATTTCAGTATCAGATTTTTTCTGAAATTTGTAGTATTGACACACCAAATAAACACTGGACATTAAAATAAAAATTTGCTATAATTCTC
>CAYJGE010000123.1:0-9058 GCA_964369835.1 uncultured Mailhella sp. | reverse complement strand
GCCGGTGCGACAAGTTCGCCATGGGGGCGGGTCTATCTCATCTTTCCTTAAAAAATATTTTATCAAACAATAATACAAATATTTTAATTTATATTTTAGTAACTATAAATAAACACACAAAAAAACCACATAACACACATGGGAGCAAAATGATAAGAAGGAATAAACGATTAAGCTCTAAAACAATAGAACATGATTATGAAAATAAAAGAGTTGGATTTAAAACATATATAAATAAAATGCGGGGCGGAGGCACATGCCAATCACCCATTAATTTTTTAGATATTGTTTGGTCGGCAATCGGAATTTTTACAAGCATGTCCATGATTTTTTCTCTTGAATCCTTGCTTGAATCTCCACTCTTAGTGGCATCAATCGGGGCCAGTTCTGTTTTGGTATTTTGCTTGCCACAAAGCCCCTATTCACAACCAAGATCTGTCATAGGAGGGCATGCTGTTTCAGCCATAGTTGGGGTTACTGCCTATCAATTATTTGCAGATATGCCACTTTTGGCAGCTTCATTTGCTGTTTCCTTTGCAACTATTTTAATGCTTATTACCAAAACAGTTCATCCTCCGGGAGGCGCCACAGCACTTTTTGCTGTTATTGGCACCGAAGAACTTCATCAATGGGGCTATTTTTACGTTATCTCACCTTGCACTATCAGCGCAACTGTTCTGGTTTTACTCGGTGTTATTATTAATAACTTATCCGTCAGAAGAAAATATCCGCTATACTGGTGGGGATAAAAAAATCCACAAGCCAAAATAGAATTTTTCCAATTGATTAGGGTGTGTTTCTAAGTTAGTTAACGTTATATTACGTGGCTCATTAAGTGTTTGCATTTTCATTTATCATAACATATTAATTATATTTATAAAAATACTGAATTAAAGTGTTTTTATAAATATAAAGTGACCTGAGTAATAATAAAGAATTACTTTATTTATGATAAAAATTTGAAATTTTTAAATTTTACCTTATATTTTATGACAATAGAAAAACTCAACTTGATTTTGCGAAGCAAAAACAAGTAATAAAAAACAATACAAGAAGTTAGAAACACAGCCTAGTAAAAATTTCTTATTTTTGTCATTTTTTCAAATAAAGCTTGAAAAAATATTTGGGGTTTGCAAAGGAAGTCACTCCCTTTGCTGGGGGTTTGGGGGCAAAGCCCCCAAATTGGAATATCCCCTACTATCAGACTTTTTACCAAGTTTTCTTATTGCATATATTTTATGTTTTGGTTATAGTTTATCAATTAGGAGACCTCTGCACAATTATTAATTTTTAATAAAAATCTGTTTTTAGAATGAAATTTTTTATTTTTAGATAATTTTTTGTGCAGAGGTTTCATTAGATAAGTTATTTTATTACTAAAAAATAATGTAAACATACAGTTAGCATAAAATTTTCATTTAAAAATATTTAAACCTATTGTGAAACATATTTTTTGCATCAAACAAACATTTATCGGAGATTTTTTGTATGGATAAGTCTGAAAAACATAATGATGCCACTGTTAAATGTACAGAAGAAGAATTAAATGATTTGCAATGTCACGAACTTTATATAAACAGAGAATTGAGCTGGATTGAATTTAATGCCAGAGTTTTGGAAAATGCTTTGGACAAAAATCTACCTCTACTTGAACAGTTGAAATTTTTATCGATTTTCCATAATAATCTTGATGAATTTTATATGGTTAGAGTTGCAAATATTTTTAGACAATACAGCATGGGAGTTGCAAATATGGCTCCCGACCAAATGACTCCCGTAAGACAACTTTCTGAAATTCGCAAAAGAGTTACCCAATTATTAAACACAGCCCATAATCATTGGAGTAAATATCTAAATATCCGCCTATCTGAAAAGGGTGTAAACATTACATCTTATGCCGAATTATCAAAAATTCAGCAAAATTTTTTAGATACTTATTTTGAACGTGAGCTCTACCCCATATTAACCCCCCAAGCCATTGACCCAAGCAGACCTCTCCCTTCCATTTCAAATATCAGCCTAAATTTTATTATTCAACTTGAAGGCAGTGAAGACGGTCTATATCGTTACGCACGTCTTCGTTGCCCATCAAATACTCCACGTTTTGTCTTTGTACCCCGCAATAAAGAAGCTAAGGATTTTGCCAACTTAGGACTTGATACACCCAGTAAAAATTCAGATATTATTTTTCTGGAAGATATTATTGCTGAAAATTTACATTTATTATTCCCCGGTTTTAAAGTAGTCAGTTATGGACTTTTCAGAATTACCAGAAATACAGATGTTGAAATTGAAGAAGATGAAGCAGATGATTTACTTGAAGCTGTCAAGGACTTGATTGATCAACGTCGATTTGGCGATGTGATCAGGCTTGAAACAACCCATGGAATGAACTCAGATTTAACAGATTTTTTAATGAAAAAACTACATTTAAAACCTGTTCAAATCTATAAAGTTAAAGGTCCGCTAGCCTTTGCCGATACCATAGGACTTTACAGTATCAGCAAACAATCCTTAAAAGAAAACAATTTTCAAGGTTGGATACACCCTGCCTTTATCGAGGAAAATATTTTTAATTATTTAAGAACTCATGATGTGGTTTTAAATCACCCTTATGATTCTTTTTTGCCTGTGGTGGAATTTATCAAGGCTGCCTCAACCGATCCAAAGGTCGTTGCAATAAAGCAAACCCTTTACCGTGTGGGCAATGATTCACCCATTGTCAAATCATTAATTGAAGCAAGACGTCTTGGAAAACAAGTTACTGCTGTTGTTGAATTAAAAGCAAGATTTGACGAAGAAAGAAATATCACATGGGCAGAAGAACTTGAAAAAGCCGGTGTAAACGTGGTTTATGGACTTGTGGGCATGAAAATTCATGCTAAATTATGCCTTGTGGTCAGACGTGAACCTAACGGAGTCATTCGCTATGTTCATATTGGCACAGGAAATTATAATCCATTTTCCGCAAAACACTATACAGACATGAGCTTATTTACAAGTAATGAAGATATTTGTGCTGATATTACAGATATTTTCAATGCTATTACAGGCTATGCAACAGATTTCACCTACAGAAAACTTTGGGTTTCTCCATCTTCCATGCGAAATAGTTTATTGGAGCTTATCCAAAACGAAGTAATTAAACATCAAGAATTTGGTAACGGCCATATTATTTTAAAGTGTAATCAATTGGTTGATAAATTTATCATAAGAGCCCTTTATCAAGCTTCAATGGCAGGGGTAAAAATCAATTTACTCATCAGAGGAATTTGTTGTATTATTCCGGGACTTCCTCAATTAAGTGAAAATATCACAGTTAAATCAATTGTGGGAAGATTTTTGGAACATAGCAGAATTTATTATTTTAATAATAATGGAGACAATAAAATATATATTGGAAGTGCTGACCTAATGCCACGAAATTTAGACAGACGAGTTGAAGTTTGCACCCCCATTTTAAATACAAAGGCTCAAAAGTATATTTTAGATATTCTAAATTTTCAAGTCCTTGACAATAAACAGGCTTGGAGTCTTGGAATAGATGGAAATTATGAACGGATAATTTTAGATGAAAACTCTGAAAATTCAGAAGAAATTAATTCACAGGAAATACTTATGGAGCGAAAAAAAGGATAGGTCATGAAATCCAATGACAAAAAAGAAAAAGAACCTAAAAATAAAAATGAACAAAATAATGACAATGATAATGCTTGCGCAATAAAAACACTTATTGCTCTGTCCAGTAAAAAACAAAGAAAAACCAAGGAAAAAAGTTTAATTCAAAAACAATTTTTATTGGATAAATTAAATACTGATTTGAGCGATGAACAAAATTCAAACTTTAAACACCATGATTTATCGTCTCCAATGTACAGACCTATCTTCAGTCATGGCGAAAATGTTGCAAAGTATACAAAACTTCTGTTTGAGCAATTACAATCATTACATAATTTACCGTCCAATTGGTTAGACATATTATTAACTGCCGCCAAATATCATGATATTGGCATAATTGTATCGGCAAATTCGCACCACAAACATAGTTATACAAGAATTATAAATGATTATAACTTGCCCATTGAAAATAAAGAAAGGGAAATGGTGGCGCTTCTTGCAAGATATCACAGAAAAAGTCTTCCCACAAAAGACCATTCGGAATTTGCAAAATTATCTCACACCGATCAAGATGAACTTTGCAAAGCAGCTTCAATTTTGCGTATGGCAGATGCTTTGGATTACGGACATCAAGGAATTATAGATGATCTTAAAGTCATAATACATTCTGACCATATAGAAATAATATGTTATAGCCAACGTGATATAAGCTTTGAAATTGAAAGAATTGTTAAAAAAGGGGATCTTTTTATCAGAACTTTTAGAAAGGAAATTAGATGCAATCAAGCATAGCAAAAAATTCAAATGTTGTTAGTTTTATAGATCTTGGCAGCAACTCTGTCCGAATGATTATAGTAAAAATATTCCCAAATGGCGGAACAAGCCTGCTTCATCAAGCAAAGCAAATGGTTCAGCTTGGGCGTGGTGCTTTTATTGATAATGTATTACAAAAAGATGCCATGGAAAGAACTTTACAAGTCCTTTATTCCTTTTCACTTACATGCAAATCATATAATGTTACGGAAATTAATGCAGTTGCAACCTGTGCGGTTCGAGATGCCGCCAATGGGCAAGAATTTTTAAATGCAATACAAAATAAATCAGGTATAGTCTTCAACTGCATCTCAGGTGATGAAGAAGCCAGATTGATTTACCGAGGTGTTTCAGAATCATTTGAAAAAAGTTCCATGATAAGATTATATTTGGATATTGGCGGCGGAAGCACAGAATTTGTGGTGGGCGACTCCTATTCACATAAGCTTTTAGAGTCGGTAAAACTTGGTTGTGTTCGCATGGCAAATGCCTTTGTCGCCGATAAATCAGGGCGTATTACCGACAGCCAATATATAAAAATGCAAAATTATGTAAGAGATGTGGCAAAACATAGCTTTGCAAGAATAATTACTTATAATATCAAAGAATTGATTGCAAGTTCAGGAACTGCACAAAATTTAAGCCTTATTTCAGCTCACATGGAGCATGGGCAAAAATTGCCTGAACATGCTGAATTTACACTGAGTTATAAAAACATGGTAAGAACAATCAAACATCTTCGTTCATTAACCGATGAACAAAGAAAGACTGTCTTTGGAATTAACCCCAAGCGTATTGATTTAATTGTCCCGGGAGCCGTCATTTTGCAAACTGTTACAGAAGAACTTGGTTTTGATGAAATAAAAATCAGTATTTTTGGACTTAGAGACGGTTTATTACGCGAATATCTGGAAAAAAATTATAAAAATCAAATAGATGAAACAGCAAGCGTCCAAGAAAGAAGCGTGCTTAAACTTGCCAGAGCTTGCCGATTTGAAGAAGAGCATGCAAGGCATGTTGCCAAAGTTTCATTAAGATTGTTTGACAGTGCCAAGGTTTGCTGCTTTCATGATATGAACAAAAGCTTTAGAGACCTACTTTATTTTTCTGCCCTTTTACATGATATTGGAATATTTATTTCCTTCTCAAAACATGATCTTCATGGAAAATATTTAATTATGCACCATCCATTAATTGGTTTTAATTCAAGAGAAATAAATTTAATTGCCAATTTAGTAGGAAACCATAGAATAAAAAACACAAAAGAAATATCAAACTTTGAAGAACTTGGTGATGATGTAAAACAACAAGCAGAAAAATTATGCATATTTTTAAAAATTGCTGAAATTTTAGATAAATCCCACGGGAAATATATTAATGATGCAACTTTTATTGAAGAAAGAGGGCAAATAAAACTTCAAATTATTCATAGTGAACCTTGCCCCATTGAACAAGAAAAAATGGAACAAACAAAAAAATTATTAAAGAAAATTTCAGGAAAAGAAATTGGTTTAAACTGGATTTTAAGAAAAAACTGATTTATTTTTCCATGAAAAACTTTTGATAGAAAAACCCACGTTATTTCGGATTGAGGGGGAAACGTTTTTTGAAAAAAAAGAGTTTTTCCCCCTCAAACGTAAGCAATCGCTTCCCTCTTTCCTTAAAAAACATTTGCCAACAATGATATAACTATTTTAACTTATTTACATTTTACTAAATTTAAAAAATCAAAAACCATACCAAAATTGTGATTTTTGAAAACCGGAATGGCATGGGGTTTCACTCGTTCGCAATTGCAAAGTTCGTCTGTAATAAAACAGAATTAATCTCTAAAATTTTTTAAAAAAATTGCCATATAGCAAGAGGTTTTAATAAATGATCTTAGAACAAAAACAAGAATATTTATTACCAAAGCTACTTTTTTGGCAACATTTAGTATTATCAATCTTGATTGCAGTTTTGGCAAGTCGAAATATTGTTTTGGCAGCAATACTTTTTATTTGTCAAACCCTATTGATTTTGCATACCCACAATAATCAGCTAAAAAATCCCGTCAGCCTTACAACTAAATTCATACTAATATTTTCAACCTTGATTTGTGCTTATTTTTATGCCCATTTTCATTATCCCGGCCTTGATTTAACAGCAAAAACCCAATGGGACAATTTTAATGATCCCAGAAAAGAACAAACAATACAGGCAAAAATTTTATCGGTTAAAGGTTTTTCCGATGGTCGCTTAAGACTTATTTTGGACCAAGCCATAATCATAAATCAGGAAAATAATAAAATTTTAGCCTCAATTCCGAAAAAACTTGCCTTAACCATTGATAATTATCCTCTATTTTCTAAAAAACCAATACAAGGGCAAGAAATTATTTTTAAAAGTAAAATACGCCCCACCCATGGAAACTTTATAAAATATTATCAAGATCAGGGTGTTTGGTATACAGCCTATATTTATAATCCTAAAAATGTGACAGTTAAAGGCAAAGCATATTTTTTTGCTGAACTTAGGCAAAACATTGAAGACAGTTTTATCTCACTCCTTTTTGATACCTCAGAAAAACTTGACAGAACAAAGCCATTAAACCAAGCCAAAGCTATTTTGATTGCCCTAATCTTTGGCGATAAATTTTATCTATCCCAGCAAACACTTGATAATTTTAATAATGCCAACCTACTCCATTCCTTGGCATTGTCAGGTCAGCATTTAGCATTAAGTGTTCTAATGGCAACATTTTTATTTTACAGCTTTATTTTTGTCATTAAGCCACTAAATTATAACTATTTTTACCCAATGCGACGAAGTATTTTTTATATTTCTGTTCCCATTGCCATGGCCTATTTATTTTTGGGAAATGCCCCAAGCTCATTATTACGAGCCTTTATCATGTTGTTTTTAGTCGGTTTTTTTTGGTTAAAAGCAAAAAATATTAATTTATTTACAATACTTCTCTTGGCCATCTTGATTTTCATTGTTTTTAATCCAAATTCCCTATTCCAGTTAAGTGTTCAACTTTCTTTTTCGGCAGTATTTGCCATTGCCTTTTTTTTAACATATCTGCAATCAATTCAAAGGATATTTACAAAAAATTATGAAAAAAATTGTTATTCATTGGCAAATCTTCAACTTTCCAAACAAAAATGGCAAGTTAGAAAAATCATGATATTGATACAAGTTTTTTTCACTAAAGCTTTTAATATTATCTGTAGCTTGTTTTTCCTTAGTTTCATTATCCAACTCATTACTCTGCCAATTATCATCACCTATTTTGGTAAATTTAGCTATTTCTTCCTGTTAAATATTGTTTGGTTGCCAATTTTAGGCTTTATTATTTTGCCATTTGCTTTTTTAGCTCTTATTTTTTTTCCGATTGGAATTTTATCCCAGTTTTTCTTGGAAATTTCCCTTATTCCAACACACTATATGATTCTTTTTTTGGAATATTTGACTACTCTGAAATTTGACCCGACAATCCAAAGTTTAAAACCACCTTTATATGTTTTTGTAGGATATTATGGATTGATTTTATTTTTCATTTATAAAAACAAAAATGAAGTGAAAAATAAAGTTTGGAAAAACTGCTTATTTTTGTTTTGTATAGGTTTAATTTGTTCAGGATATATTCAAAATCTATTTTCCGGAAATTTCAGCCTAAATTTACTTGATGTCGGACAAGGGCAAGCAATTGTTTTAAATAATTATGGCGAAAAAACCATAATTGACAGTGGAGGTAGTTTTTCCATACGCTTTAATGTTGGGCGTGACATTGTTGCCCATTTTATAAGTGATAATTCTTTGCCAAAAATTAAAAATATTTTTGCCAGCCATGACGACAGTGACCATATTAATGGGCTTATTCATTTAATTAAATACTTTAACCCTGAAAATTATTATGAATCATACTTGCCTGAAGCCAAAATCAGCAAAATAAAAACTATGCTCAACCAAGCTTTAGAAGATATTAAACTAAATACCTCAAAACTTGGAATGGGCGACCAAATTACTCTTGGTAATGGTTTTAGTCTTGAAATTTTATACCCTCCCTATCCGACAAACAAAACAGAACTATTTTACTCCAATGCAAAATCCAAGGCAAAACCTTTGCCCCAATATGACAGTAATCAAACATCATTAATCATGCGTTTGGTGAAAAATAATCATGGACTTGCTATTTTTTGCGGTGATGCGGATAATGAAGTTTTAAGCACATTATTAAACATTCAAAAAGATAAAGCATGGACATATAATAAGAACAAAACAAAACCAAATTTGGATCTTTCTTTGCAAGCTGATATTTTGATTTTACCTCATCATGGCTCCAAAAACAGTTACTTGCCTGAATTTTATCAAGCAGTAAATCCAAAATATGTGCTGGGTTCGGCAGGACGCTATAATCGCTTTGGCTTCCCTGCCACAGAAATTTTAGATTATTTTAATAAACTTGGTATACCAATATTAAGAACAGATCAAATGGGAAATATAACATTTATCCTAAATGATACACAATGGGAATTGGATAAATAACAATTTAACTACACGTTATTCCAGTTTGGGGGCTTTGTCCCCACCCCACGCCATTCCGGTTTTCAAAAATCACAATTTTGGTATGGTTTTTGATTTT
>CAYJGE010000122.1:0-9221 GCA_964369835.1 uncultured Mailhella sp. | reverse complement strand
ATCAATATATTATAAAATTGAAAAACTATTTCAATTTAGATGCGTTAGCCCTGCTTTGCTGGGGGGGGGTGGGGGCAAAGCCCCCAAATTGGAATAACGTGCTTAGTCATTCCTCTTGCAAGGCATTAGTGACTTGGCAAGATAAAAGCAAGCTCTTTACTTT
Source organism: uncultured Mailhella sp. (assembly GCA_964369835.1). Classification (GTDB taxonomy): domain Bacteria; phylum Desulfobacterota; class Desulfovibrionia; order Desulfovibrionales; family Desulfovibrionaceae; genus Taurinivorans. The sequence continues at coordinate 9,058 of CAYJGE010000122.1, read as the reverse complement.
GTTTCCATTTTTGCAAAGCTCTTAAGGTAATGCTTCTTGCATGTCCAAGCACATAGGCATGCCCTGTTTTTTTAGCATAATTATTGGCTTGATTCAGCACAGAAGTAATGGCAGGAATTGTATTAATATTATCAATAAAAAAGTTTCTGATACCTGTTAATAATTTTTGTTCCTTGGCAAGAGGGTAAAGAACAGACTTATTGCTTGTATAACTATCTAAAACCAAAAGTTGGGGAGCTATTTTTTTAACTGCCATTAAAAAATTATTTACAGCTATTTTATTTTCGGTAAATTTTGAACCTGTATGATTATTTATTCCTCTGATATTTGGAACAATGAGCATATTTTTTTGCAAAGTTATTATAATGTCATTATAGCTCATATTGGTTGTTAGCACGGCCTTACTATTATTTTTACTGTTTTTTGCTTCCATGGGTTGGTGAAGAAATGCGGGAAAGCCTTTTTCATGGGCTATGGTTGCAATATAGGTTGCATATTTACTGTCAGGTAAAATTGAAAAAATAATCGGAAACGGCAATTCCATAAATTTCTTTGCCAAATAGCGATTTTCCCCCACATCATCTAAAATAAAAGTAAAATAAGATTTATCTTTATCAAGTTCCTTTACGGGCATTATTTTTTCTTTTCTGGGTTTAAGTCTAATCACATGACTGATAATTTCATTTAAACTTAAATAAATAAAATCGTTTTCATCTACAATTTCGATTCTATGTTTTTGATTTACTTTATTTAAATCTTCCACATATTTTGAAAGGTTTTGAATAAAAATTTTTTTTTGATTTGCATTTAATTGTAATTCAAAGGGATTGGTTCTGAATAATTCCACTACAATAAATGGGTATGGTTCATTATTATTGTCAATTCTGATATAACTTTCCGAAAAATGTAAAAATGAATTAATTTTTTGTTCGTGACATGAATTAATAATGGCTGCATTAATATTATTTATAATTGGTAAAAGAGTAATTTTTGCCCTGGAAGCAGTGGAAATTAAGTTGATCAGTTCAGGCATGGGGTTTTGTTTTGACGGAGTAACAAATTTAAATATGTCTGAGTTATAACTTGTTATTTTTTTTTCCAATAACTTCAAGTCAGATTTAGACAATTCATTATATTTAAAATAATCACCATACCATGGTAGGTTTATCAAATCGGGAAGCGGAGCAGATTGGGAAATTAAAATGGCTTTTTTGATTTTAGGTTTTTTTATAATTTCAGTGTAATTTATGGTTTTAGGTTGTGAATATGGTTTTATAACAAAAAGATAGAGAGTAATGGCAAAGAGTATTATTAAAATAATATTTAAAAAAAATAAAGTTTTTACTGAAAAAAATTTCATGTGTATAAAATCTCTATAAAATTAGACTGCTTTGATTATTGGGTAATTTTATGGGGAAATTTGTCTTTTTAAAACTAATTTCCCCATTATTTTTTTAGCAAAACATGATTTTAGAGTTTATTTTTTCATATTTTGGATAAGGGGCAAACTTTTAACAAATTGAAGTGCCATTCTTAGCTGATTATCATTTTTCAAAGCTTCTTGCGCCTTTTCGCTTAATTTAATTTCTTCATTGTTCTCATCATCGTCAACTTCCAAATGCTTTTGCAAGTCTTTTTCTCTAAAAGTAAAACCTTTCTCTTCTTCTTCGGATTCTTCCCATGGAATTTCAAAATCAGGTTTAATTCCTTCGGCCTGAATGGATTTTCCTGAGGGGGTATAATAAAGTGCAACGGTTAGTTTTAATCCTGAACCGTCAGGTAAAGGTATAACATTTTGTACAGACCCCTTGCCAAAGGTTTGTTCACCGATTATAAGGCCACGATTATGATCCCTTAAAGCGCCTGCCACAATTTCAGAAGCAGATGCAGAACCGGCATTCACCAAAACGATTAAAGGGGCAGTAATATCATCTTTATCATATTTGGCTTCAAAAATCTGTTCATCACTGTTATTTCTTCCTCGCATGGTCATAATTGTGCCTGAAGTTAAAAATTTATCTGCCACATTGATGGATTGATCCACAAGTCCGCCGGGATTATTACGCATATCAAGGATAACGCCTTTAATATCACCTGATTTTCTGGCATTTTTTATGGCTTCATTTAATTCCTTGGTGGTCTTTTCGCTAAATCTTGTCAATCTAAACCAATGATAACCCTTTTCAAGCTCTTCTGCTTTTACGGTAATCACAGGTATATCATCTCGGGTAAGTTTTATTGTAACAGGTTCAACGGTATTTTTATGTAAAACAAGTAAAGTAACATCAGTACCCTTTTTGCCACGCATTTTTCCTGCGGCTTCGGATAAGGTTAATTGATCTGTATATTCGCCATCTATGGCTAAAATCAAATCACCTGATTTTATTCCGGCTCTAAAGGCAGGAGTATCTTCAATGGGCGAAACAACCAAAATAGCATTGTCTCCTGTTGTGATTTCAATTCCAATTCCGGAAAATTTGCCAAGATTTGTTTCACGCATTTCAGCAAATTCTTTTTTGTCCATCATGGCAGAATGGGGGTCAAGCTCTTCAAGCATGCCTTTTAAAGCATTATTGATTAAATCGGATTGAGTTATATCTTCTACATAATATTGTTCAACCATGTCTAAAACCTGACTAAACCTTTGTAATGATTGATAATCAGGATTTGCACTAATGGCATGCATTGCTCCGCCACCAAGTAAAAAACAAGCTAGGGTAATTGAGATAATTGTTGTATATTTTAATACTTTTTGCATTAAAAACCTCCGTATTGAGATGTATGGTAAAAATTAATCTAAAATTAAAACAGATTATTTTTTAAACAGAAAGCCAATATTTAACATGTTGTAATTAATTGAAATTCCTATTGACTAACAGCTAACTAAAATAAATTATATTCTTTTATCTGATATTGCAACCAAAATTTTTAAACTTTATTTTTTTTGGCTTGGCATTATATTAGATTTAGAATTGTCGGTTAACGAAATAAAAAAAAAGACAGCCTTTAAAGGGGAGTAAGCAATCGCTTCCCCCCTTCCTGAAAAAACATTTTTTCAAATAACAATATAACTATTTTGATTTATTAATATTTTATTTAATGTCTAAAATCAAAAATCATTCCATAATTATGGTTTTTTAAACCGGAATGGCGTGGGGCTTAGTCCTAGCAATGACACCGCTTATTTTTTTTTATTGATATACCGAAGAGTTATAAATGTCGGTTAATGAAATAAAAAATATTGGCAGTCATTGCGAACGAGCGGAGCGAGTGTGGCAATCTCCTCGCCGAATTGGGAATTTTTAAACAGCCCATAGCAATAACAGCCAACAAATAAATTCCAGTGGTAAAAATTACTTTACAAATTTATTTTAATGGGTAAAATAAAAAATATATTAAATATTTTTACAAATTATAATTGGTTAATGAAATAAAAAATGACTCATTGCCATGTCCTCTCAAAACCATATAAATTTTAAAAAAAGGAATAATCATGTGTTTAGCTGTTCCGGCCTGTGTCACTGAAATGGTGGGGGAGCAAATTGCCAGAGTTCAACTTGGTGGAACCGAAACTTTTATGGACGTTTCAACCATGCTTTTGGAAGAAGATCCCAAAAAAGGTGACTATGTAATTTTGCATGCAGGTTTTATTTTAAGGGTTTTAGACCCCATTGAAGCCGAAGAATCATTAAAATTGTTGAGGCAAGTGGCTGAAATGGGTACAGAAATTCGTTTTTAGTTTTATAAAAATGTTTTTATCTTATAAAATATTTTAAGTTGACATCACTAGAGCAGTTTCAATAAAAATTGAATCTGCTCTACCCCCATATAACTTTCAAAAAGCAATCATTTAACGAAGTGGCAAAGCCTCTTCTATTCTTGCTTTTTGCACTTCAATGTCGCTATGCTCCAATGAAGTGATTAGGGCATTTTAGGTCAACTCTTTTTCAAAAATGCCCTAATGTCAACTTTTTGAAAGCACACTTGCTTCGGCACACGTGTAATAAAATTACACTTATGCCTACGCAGTGGTCGCCTGCTATCGCAGTCGACATATTAATTTCAATTGAAATTAATATAAAAGTCACTTAATTGTCACTATATACACATTTTAAACATATAAGTAAAGAGCATGAACCGTCAGTATGTGGTATTAATTCTTTGTTCCATAGGCTATGTAATGAGCCTGATGTCACGCAGTGCACCTGCTGTTTTATCGGGTTTTGTTCAAGAAGATATAGTATTTACATCAGGCACACTTGGGCTTATCAGTGCCGCTACCATGTTATCCTATGGGATAATGCAATTACCGGCAGGGGTTTTGGCAGACATGTATGGGCCAAGGAGGGTGATTATTGTTTTTACATTAATTGCCGGACTTGCCACCCTTTGGTTTGCCTTTGCCACAAGTGCTTGGCAAGTTATAACTGCCAGATTTTTCATTGGAATTGGGGTTTCATTGTCTGTAATCTCCATCACAATGGTTAGTTTGTGGTTTAGTGCAAAAACCTTTGCCAGAGCAAACAGTATTTTATGTGCCATTAGTGAATTTGGTTCACTGCTTGCTGCTGCTCCCTTGGTTTTATTTGTCAGTTTGGTTACATGGCGGGGTGCCATGTTTAGCATGGCCTTGGCCATTTTGCTATTAACATTTTTTTGGTATTTCTTTATTCCGGAAAAATCTCCCTATGGTGAAGAGAAAAAAGAAAAAGCAAGTTTTAAATCTGCCTATTGGGGAATAATTACAGTTTTTAAAAATAAATATTTTTGGACATTATGCCTTTGGCAAATGTTTGCCACAGGGGCTGCCTATGTCATGGTAAATCTTTGGTTTGTTCCATATTTTACAGACACGGCAAATTATACGGTTTTGGAAGCTTCCTTCATTTTGACAGTTGGGGCAATTGCCCTAATCCTGGTTCAAGCTTCTGTTGGGTTTTTATCGGATATTGTTTTTAAAAGCAGAAAAAAAGTTTTGCTTTTAATAACTTTTTCCTTTTTGATTTCATCTTTATTATTGGTTTTTGGGGCAGGAAAGTTAAATTATGGCATAAATTTAATCATGGGGATCATGTTCATGGCCACCTTGGCAGGTTCTAATATTTGCAATACCATGGTCAAGGAAACATTTCCCCGTAGTTTAACAGGTACGGCACTTGGTTGTTTTAATATGTTATATCCACTTTGGACAGCATTAATGCAAGTTCTTTTTGGGTTAATTTTATCTCTTGCCTTAAAATTTGAAATTAATCTTATTTCAGCATATAGTTTGGCTTGCGGTATAATTTTATTAAGTGCTCTGGCTGCTTTTGTTTGTAGCTTGTTAACAAAGGAAACTTATAATTTTTAATTAATTTTTTAAAAAAGTAACAAATTTTTTTTGTTTCTTTTCTATTTTTGGATAGTTTTTTTTACACAAACTAATTTTATATGTACAATCATTAAAAAGTGTTACATTGTTTTTTTAAGAGGAAAATAAATTGGCAAAAAAAAGAAATGGGCGTAAGTGGGATGTTGAAGATTCGGCAGAACTCTATGGTATTAGAAATTGGGGTGCAAATTATTTTGATATAAACCAAGACGGTGAAGTGATAATTAAACCCTTGGGAACAGATGAAGGGCCGCAAGTCAGCGTTTTGGAAGTAATTAGAGAAGTGGAAGAGAGGGGGTATAAAATGCCTGTTCTTTTGCGTATTGAAAATATTTTGGATTCTCAAATTGCTTTGCTTCATCAGTCCTTTCGTGAAACAATTTCTGAGCTTGGATATAAGGGGAAATATCGTGGAGTTTTTCCGATTAAAGTAAATCAGCAACAGCAAGTAATTGAAGAAATAGCTGATTATGGAAAAGCCTTTCACCATGGAATGGAAGTTGGCTCAAAGGCAGAACTTATTGCCGCAATTTCACAAATTAAAAGCCGTGAAGCCTGTTTAATTTGTAATGGCTATAAGGACGAAGAATTTATTGATTTGGGCTTACATGCCAAACGTCTTGGTTTTAATTGCTTTTTTGTTCTTGAAATGCCAAGCGAATTGTCCATAATTTTAAAAAGATCCAAGGAATTGAATATTGTTCCCAAAATTGGCGTTAGGGTAAAACTAAGCGCAAAAGCAACTTCGGGGCATTGGTCTGAGTCCGGCGGTGAGCGTTCTTCCTTTGGTTTGACCACAGCACAAATTATTGATGTTGTGGACACGCTAAAAAAAGAAAATATGCTTGATTCTTTACGCTTGCTCCATTATCACTTGGGTTCACAAGTGCCAAATATTCGGGACATTCGTTCTGCTGTCATGGAAGCCTCAAGAATTTATGCCGGACTTGTGGAAGAGGGCGCCAAAATGGGTTATATTGACCTTGGGGGCGGACTTGCCGTTGATTATGACGGTTCTCACACCAATTATGTCAGCTCAAGAAATTATTCTTTAAATGAATACTGTATGGACGTTGTTGAATCTGTAATGACAATTTTAGATGAAAAAAATGTTGAACACCCTCATATTATTACAGAATCAGGCAGAGCCACCGTTGCTTATTATTCTATCTTGCTTTTTAATGTGCTTGATGTAAACTCCATTGAATTTGGTGAACTTCCTGAAAAACTTGGTGATGAATATCCTGAATCCGTCCACAATCTTAAGGAAACTTTGCAATTGATTAATCCAAGAAGTTTACAAGAATGTTATAATGATGCCACCTATTATTATGATGAAGTCAGGCAAGCTTTTATGGCAGGTAAAGTCAATTTAAGACAAAGAACCATGGCAGAACGCTATTTTTGGGCCATTATGCTGACCATTGCTTCCGAAAAATCAAAATTAAAAGTCGTTCCAAAGGAATTGCAAGAAATTGATTCCACTTTGGCAGATATTTATTATTGTAATTTCAGCGTGTTTCAATCTCTTCCCGATTTGTGGGCAATAGATCAGGTTTTTCCTATTATGCCTGTGCACAGACTTGATGAATATCCTGAAAGGCAAGGCATTGTTTCGGATTTAACTTGTGACAGTGATGGCAGAATTGACAATTTTATTGATATGCAAGGGGTAAAAAATACCCTTGAGCTTCATAATTTCGATCCCAGTGAAGAATACTATTTGGGGGTTTTCTTAGTGGGAGCCTATCAAGAAACTTTGGGAGATTTACATAATTTACTTGGCGATACCAATGTTGTCTCAATTCGTATCTATGAAAATGGAAATTATGAATTTGTCAGAGAAATTAATGGGGATTCCGTTTCTGATATTTTGGCCTATGTTGAATATGACCCAAGAAGAATTATGGAAAATATAAGGCATGTGGCAGAAAAAGCTGTCAGAAGAAAGGAAATAAGCCCTTCTGAACGATTTGATATTATGCAAGCCTTTGAAAATGGAATGAGAGGCTATACCTATTTTGAAAGATAATTTTTTAAAAAGAAACTGAAATAATTTATAATTTATAATTTAAATATATATTTAACTATTTGAATTGCATGCTATTTCCAAATTGGAAAATGTATGCATTAAAGGAGAAAATAATGTCTAAAGTTTTAATTATCGGAGCAGGTGGAGTCAGTTCTGTTGTTGTTCATAAGTGCGCTCAAGCCAAAGAAGTTTTTACCGAAATATATTTGGCAAGCCGTACAAAATCCAAATGCGATGCCATAGCCAAATCGGTTAAAGAAAGATATGGAGTTGAAATAAAAACAGCTTCTGTTGATGCTGATTCTGTTCCAAATCTTGTGGCATTAATTAATGAAATAAAACCCAAAATGGTTATAAATGTTGCCTTACCTTATCAAGATTTAACCATTATGGACGCTTGCCTTGAAACCAATGTGCATTATATGGATACAGCCAATTATGAACCGCTTGATGAAGCAAAATTTGAGTATAAATGGCAATGGGCATATCAAGATAAATTTAAAGAAAAAGGGCTTATGGCTCTTTTAGGCAGCGGGTTTGATCCGGGGGTAACCAATGTTTTTTGTGCCTATGCTCAAAAACATTTATTTGATGAAATTCATGTTCTTGATATTATTGATGCCAATGCAGGCGATCATGGCTTACCTTTTGCCACAAATTTTAATCCCGAAATCAATATCAGAGAAGTTACAGCAAGGGGGCGTTATTGGGAAAGAGGTGAGTGGGTTGAAACCGATCCCCTATCATTCAAAATGTCCTTTGATTTTCCCGATGGAATTGGACCTAAAAACTGCTATTTGATGTATCATGAAGAGCTTGAGTCCCTTGTGCAAAACCTAAACGGTATTCGCAGGGCAAGATTTTGGATGACATTTTCAGATAATTATATCAATCACCTAAAAGTTTTTGGTGGGGTAGGGCTGCTTGGGATTGATCCCATAGATTATCAAGGGCAATCCATTGTTCCAATTCAATTCTTATCCAAATTATTACCCGATCCTGCTTCCCTTGGGCCTCTTACCAAGGGTAAAACCTGCATTGGGTGTTTAATGCAAGGTGTTAAGGACGGAGTAGAGAAAACCTATTATATTTATAACATTTGTCAACATGAAGCTTGTTATGAAGAGCTTGGATCTCAAGCCATTTCTTACACAACAGGCGTTCCTGCCATGATTGGCGCCATGATGATGGTGCAAGGAAAATGGATGAAACCCGGAGTTTGGAACATGGAACAAATGGATCCCGATCCTTTTATGGAACAATTGAATATTTATGGGCTTCCTTGGCAAGTAGTGGATTGTACAAATAAATAGTTAATACATGGCGAGGACAGCCTTTAATTAAGATAGTCTTTAACGGGGAGATTGCCACGTCCTCAGCCCTTAAGGGCTTCGTTCTCGCAATGACACTGCTTTTGTTTTTTCTTGATATACCGCAGAGTTAAAATTGTCGGTTAATGAAATAAAAAATTTTGGCAGTCATTGCGAACGAGCGGAGCGAGTGTGGCAATCTCCTCGATAAATCGGGAATTTAAAAAATAGTTTGCAATGACAGTATTAAATAAAAAAAGTCTGACATTTAGATGACAGACTTTTTTTTATAAATGGTGGGGTGTGCAGGATTCGAACCTGCGACTCTCTGCTTAAAAGGCAGGT
>CAYJGE010000121.1:0-9233 GCA_964369835.1 uncultured Mailhella sp. | reverse complement strand
ATAGATTTAAAAATAATTATTTTTTTTTGAAAGTAAATTTCACAAGCGGATTGACATGCAGGGCTTCTTATATTAAAATTTTAATTTTCATATGGATTTTGATCTATTGCATCATTTTTACAACCTTGCCAAAGTCCTTCAAGGTGTAATATTTCTTCAATTTTTTGAACAATAAAACCTTTTTGAGAAGCCCAAGAAGGAGCAACAAGTTCACCGCGATCGGGGTCTGCCGACAGCCGATGTATTGTAATATGAGAAGGAATAAGACATAATGCTTTTACTATTAATTCAACATATTCTTCCTGAGTAAGAGGACTATAATTTCCTTGCTGATATTCATTGGCAAGTAAAGTATTTTTACAAATATAAAGTCCATGCAACTTTATCCCTTGAATAGGAAGTTGACAAACCATTTCTACCGTATCCAAAAAATCCCTTTCTGTTTCACCCGGCAAACCTGCCATTAAATGCACACAGGTATTAATTCCAAACTCATTTGTCTTTAAGATGGCATTTTTTGAACAAAGTGCATCATGCCCCCTATTGATTTTTTTCAGAGTTTTATCATGCATGGACTGTATTCCATACTCCAGCCAAGTATTTTTAAGTCCAAGTTCCAATATTACAGCCAACTTTTGTTCATCAATGCAATCCGGCCTTGTTCCAAGGGACAGTCCAACAATACCATCTAAACCATTTAACTGATTTGTAAGATTTTTTAAACGTTCAAGACTTCCATAAGTATTGGTAAATGATTGTAAATACGCTAAAAATAATTTAGTATGTTTTAAACGATCGGATTTTGCAAATTGTAAACGCCAGTGTTCCCATTGACTTTTCAAATCAAAACCACGTTCCGAAAGTCCTGATCCCGATCCTTTTTCATTACAAAAACTACATCCACCAAAACTTATTGTTCCGTCACGATTTGGACAACTTGCACCGGCATCAAGAGGAATTTTTTGTACTTTTCCCCCATGATTTTTCTTCAGCCAAGCATCAAATGAATGATAAAAATATTTTTTTTTCATACAATCTTATTTAATAATCATTTTTTAAGGAGGCACTGACACGTGATTCCAAATTGAGGAGAAAACCACGTTTTTATGAACTAATCCATAAAGAATGTTTCCTTAAAAAATTTCGTCTACTCAAAAGATCAACCTATAAAATTTTGAGTAGACTACATTTTTAACATTAACATAATTTAATCTAACATAATTCAGATGGTCGTCTGTCATCAATTTCCGGGAAAAAGTCCAAATCATCCTTATGTTCTTCTGATACAAAAAACACACATAAACAGGCTCCTGACTCTTTTATATCAAGAGCCATGTATTTACAGGGACAGATTATATCTGCATCCAGCTTGACATCATTTTTTGCCAAGCGACATGGACAGCACATATAGCCATAGCGTGCTTTGTTTTCAATTAAACTTTCAGCAGTTTCCAAGCAATGTTCTTTATCGGCATGCAGATAAAAACCTTTGCTTTCAAAGTTATTCTTTAGTAAATCAAGAAGTTGAGTTGGAGTCATTAATCAAAGCCTCCCTTATGGCACTTTCACGATAGCCCGTGATAATTTGCCCTGTGGTTAAATAGATGGTTGGAAAAGAACCTCGAGGATTATACTCACGCATTTTCTCTGATAAAAGATCATGTAAAACCTTTGGATATGAATCAATATAAATCACAGAAAACGGAATATTATTCTCATTCAGTAATTTTAAAGTTCGTTTACAATGGGTGCAAGTGGTCAAAGCATAAATAAATGTTTGCACAGCATTTTCAGGTTGCATTGCAATATTATAAAGATCTCTTTCTTCATCAGAAAGTCCTGCCAAGGTCATTTCAGGGCCTTGACTTGATTTTTTCTTTATTATTATAAACCAAAAAATCGCTATAACGCAAAGAATTGCAACTATGATAAATAATCCCATAATAGTCACACCATATCCTAATTTGAAGTTAATATTTTAAAATAAAATATAAGTTTTTATAACACAATAAAAATAAAAAATCCAGTAAAAATTTAATTGGAAATTTTATTGACTAATATAAATTTTCCAATTCTTCTTTAATATTTTGAGCAACTGATTTTGCACTCTCAAAATTACCACATTTATCTTGTAATATTTCACAATCTTTAACAATTTTTTGATACTCAATTGGATTTTCAAGCCAATTATTTACATGGTAAACAATTTTTTCAACCTGAAAATTTTCTTGAATACATTCGGGAAAAACTTCTCTGTTCATAATTAAGTTTGTTAAACTTGCCCACTTCACTTTAATTAAAATATGTCCAAAAAAACTGGTTAAAGCATTAACTTTATAACAAACAACAGATGGAATTTTTGCCAAACCGCTTTCTAAGCTGGCTGTTCCCGAAGCCATTATCAAACATTTGCAAGTTCGCATGAAAGCATAACGATTTTCAGGTTCTACAATTTTTAAATCCAGCTTTGAGTTCCAATATTTGTTAATCAATTCAATGGATATATTTGGTGCTTTGATTAAGTGAAATTCTAGATTAGGATTTTTTTCCGATAGTTTTTCTGCACAAAGGCAAAATTCAGGTAATAAATATTCAATTTCCCTTTTTCTGCTTCCGGGCATTAACCCAATTTTATTTTCAACAGGTTCAATATCAGAAATTTCAGGAAAATTCACTAATTTCACCAATGGATTACCTACATAATCCACATTTACTCCATGTTTTTTGTAAAAATCGAGTTCAAAAGGTAAAATAGAATAAATTTTTCTTACATATTTTTTTAAAAATTTAACCCTATAAGTTCTCCAAGCCCATACCTTGGGAGGTATGAAATAATAGACAGGAATATTTAATTTTTTAGCAAAACGTGCCACCATAAAGTTAAAATCAGGTGCATCGGTTAAAATTATTAAATCAGGCTTTTCTTCTTTTAGTTTTTTATAAATTCTGATTAAAAGTTTTATTATTTTAGGTAAAACCAAAATAACTTCCATTAAACCCATTACAGAAAGTTCTTTAATATGAAATAATAATTTCATACCGGCTTTTTCTAAATTTTCACCGCCCATGCCCACCACATCAAGATCGGGCATAATTATTTTAAGCTCTTTTAAAACTTCAGAGGCTTGTATATCTCCAGATAACTCACCGGCATTTATCCATATTTTCATAATTATACTTCTGCAGTTGATTTATTTTTAGAAAAAACTAAATTAATTATTACACCAACAATAAAGGCCACCACAAATCTAAAAAATAAAAGCCCCCATAATGTTCCGCCAATAAACATTAGTAAGATGGTATCTTCAATTAATGCGTGAGCAATACTGATAAAACTCATGGCTGCAAAGGTATCGGATCGAGTAAGTGTCCCTTCTTTTGCTTCTTTAATCATCAAACCACCACCATAAAGAAGACCCATAAACAGACCTACCAACATGATATTTGTAGCTGCGGCTGAAAGCCCAAGTAAACGGAAAAAAGGTCGACAAATTTTACTTAAAAAATCAGAAATTTTAAATTTATTCATTGCCATATTGATTAATAAAATAAAATAAATAAAACAAAATATTTGCACTAAATTCAAAATTTCACTAAATACCCAATTCAAAAACCCGCTATCACTTTGCTGAACAAGAAAAATAACAGCCTCTTCTTGCCAAAGTCCAAAGTATTGACAAAATAAATGAAATATCAAACCGGCCACTATTGCAGTTATCACTCTTAAAAAAAGTTGAAAAGACATGGAAACATTACATTGACCGGCAATTTTCGTTTCTAAAATTAATCCATGAGCAATTAAAATAATAATTCCAAGTACCGTGGTTTGTTCAACCGTAAGTGCCGGTAAGGTAGCTAAGATTCCTGGTAAAAGTGCAAGTCCCGAATAAATTCCAACACACATGGAACTTACCCAAACAATCCCAAGTTCACTGGGTAGACCCATCATTTCCATGATCGGAGCCAATGGCATGGCAAAATATTCCATCAAATCAAGTTCTTGTAAAATTTTTATAAAAATTACAATTGGAATAATAATAATAAATAAATTTTTTGCAACATGCACAGTATCTTTTAAACATTTCAATAATGCCTGCCCTAAACTTGATAATAACATAATCTACCTTTTTAACCTGCTAAAGTTGAAGTATTAAAATCATAATGGATTAAATTCTCCGAGACACTCAAAAAGATATTCTCTAAGAGCTTGTACCCATGGACGAGGTTTATAATTAAATTGCTCACTAAATTTTGCTGTGGATAGAACAGAAAATTTAGGTCTCACAGCCTTTTGTACCCCTTTTTGTTCCCATTCTTCAGTTGTTATGGGTTCCACAAAATTTGATAAGCCCATAAGTGAAATGGCTTCACTGGCCAAATCACACCAGCTTGCTTCACCTGAATTTACAGCATTATATATCCCACAGGCCTTATTTTCAGCCGCAATAAAACTCATTTCAGCCAAATCATAAGTACAGGTTGGCGATCCCTTTTGGTCATGAACAACTTTGATCACGGGATTATTTTTGGAAAGATTCAAGATTGTTGTAACAAAATTTTTCTTTCCACAGCCAAAAAGCCACGCTGTTCTTAAAATAGCACAATTATCAAAAGAAGAAATTAATTGCTCACCTGCCAGTTTTGAAGCTCCATAAACTGAAAGGGGATTTGCCACATCATTTTCAGTATAGGCAACTTTATTTTTACCATCAAATACAAAATCAGTTCCATAATGAATGCAATGACAAGAGGAGTTTTTAACTATTCTTGCCAAATTATCAGGCAAGGTTCTGTTTAACAAATAGGCTTGACTTTCTTCGTCTTCAGCCAAATCCACAGCAGTATAAGCAATTGCATTAAAAATAAAATCAGGATTAACTTTTGAAATAGAATTTTCTAAAAATTCCATATCCAAAACATCACCATCTTCTCTGCCAAGGGAAAACATTTCAAAATTTTTTTGAATACCTATTCGCATAAGAGCCTGTCCAAGCATTCCGCTTTTTCCGCCCAAAACCAAAGCTTTTTTCTTTACATCTAAACTAACCATTCAAAATCCTTAACAAACAAAATCATACAAATATAATTTATTATTTTTGAGGAAATAAATAAGAATATCTATTAACCAAGTTATCTGTTTTTTCAACCAATCTGCTGGCTAAATCATTCACTCCGTCAGCTGAAATTACCCCAACTTCGGTTGCTAAAAAATGCCTGAGGGTTGAATCACTCAAGGAGTAAAGCCAAACAATAGAATAGGCACTTCCAACCATGGGTCTTGTTTCAAACTCCGGTACAGAAGAAATAATTATTCTGAATTTTGGAATATCTCTTCCCTCGAGAATAAAAAGATTACTATTATTAAACAATTCTTTTAATCTGGTTGAAAGCATAGAACCAATACTATCGTTACCATCAAATTCAACAACCACAGGATTTACCAAAACATCGACTTTTTTTGGATTATCCGGTATATTTTCATTGGCAAAAACATTTGCAACAGTCAGTAAATTCAAGGCAAAAGCCATACATAAAACTTTAAAAATTTTCATAATCTCTCCAATCAATATTCAAATTATAAATTTTATTGCAAAACAAGACCTTCAAAACAATAAAATTCAGTATTTTCATTTTCCCAAACATTTTGTGCAAGTCCTGCTTTTAAACATAAATGTTTAAATGTTGTTTCCAAATCCCAACCTTGTTCAATGGGAACATGAGGTAAAAAAACAGCACTGCGATTGTTAGATTTTAAAATAATACCATGTTTGCCAAGTTCTATTTCTTCTTTCTTGCAAGGAGCAGAAGGGCCAAGCACAGTAATTTCAAAATGAATTTGAGGCAACTCATCAGGGATTATGGGTTTAAATCTTCCATCTTCACGAGCAGCACCGTATGCCATATATAAAACAGAAAGCCACAAAGGATAATGAGCTTGCATAAGCCCTATGCAACCGCGAAGCTCTCGAAAATCATTTCCTTGGTGAATTTTATGATATGTAACAAAAGCCCCCATTTTTTCTTGAACAATCCCCACAGGCAAAGGTGGAACTTCATCTTCATTCAACCTTCTGTTTTCATGGGCTGCAACAAATAAAGCTTTTTTAACCAAATCAAGCAAAAAATTCTTTTCCGATTCACTAAAATTTAAATCCATAATTTCCTCTTTTAAATTAAATACTAACTTATCTTAGAGCAGTTTCAAAAAGCAATCATTTAACGAAGTGGCAAAGCCGCTTCTATTCTTGCTTTTTGCACTTCAATGTCGCTATGCTCCAATGAAGTGTTTAGGGCATTTCAGGACAATTTTTTTCCAAAAATGCCCTAATTAAAATTATATCATAATTTCCAAGGGTGGATAAACCATTACACTTTGTTCATTTTTATTATCATCAACAATATTTATAATTGTTGCTTTTGCTTCATGTTCTTGTCCCGATTTTGGTAATAAATGAACAATTCTTCCCATTATCAAGAGTCTGTTTTCAGCCAGCCATTGCAAAGCCTGTACAAAGATTTTATGCTCAAGCTTATGAATTTTATCCTTTAAACTTTGTTCTGTTTCTCCATGCCAACATGGTACAATACCTTGAATAATAATTGGCCCTTCGTCCATTTGTTCAGTTACAAAATGCACTGTACAACCTGAAAATTTTACCCCGTAGTCCACAGCATCCTTTGCCCCATGAACCCCCGGAAATGATGGTAATATTGCAGGATGTATATTTAAAACACGTCCTTGAAACTGCTTTAAAAAATAAGCTGTCACAAGACGCATATATCCGGCCATTACTATGGTATCAGCCCCTTTTTCTTTAATCAATTCACATAGTTTTCTATCATAACTTTCCCTATTTTCAAAGGATTTATGATCCAAAAAAACATGAGGAATCCCGTATTTTTGGGCACGACTAAGCACTTTTGCATCTTTAACATTACAAATTACCAAACAAACTTCTGCATTTAAATATCCATTTTTAATGGCAGAAAAAATTGCCTCAGCATTACTGCCGCTACCTGATGCTAAAATTGCCAGCTTTAAGTTCATAATATTTCCTTACCATAATTTGATAATTTTTTATAAAGAGGATAGTTTTCCAAGAGTCAATAATGATTGATAGTAAGCAGAATTTAAATCCGTTTCGGGACAATAATATTTTGTTATTTCGGCCAATAAAGCAGGAATTGTAAAATCCTTCGGTTCCATCTGCGGTTCAAAACCATATTCTTTTAATGTTGCTGAAGTTATGGGACCAATTGAAGCAAATTTTAAATTTTTGCAGGATTTTAATAAATCCATGGAAATATTTTCCATAAAATTGCGTACGGTTGAAGAAGAAGCAAAGCTTATACAATCAATATTATCCTTTTTAAGCGCCAAAACAAGTTCTTCTTTATTTCCTATTGCCTTTTTTGTTTGATAGACAGGAGCAATTTCAACATTTGCCCCCTCTTTTGTCAAAACATCGGGTAAAACTTCCCTTGACTCCAAAGCCCTTGGAATTAAAATGTTTTTTCCATTAATCCCATATTGGCAAAGTCCCTCTGCCACAGCTTCTGCCACATAGGTGGCAGGTATAAAGTCAGGTATAATTCCAAGTTTTTCCACTTCTTTTGAAGTTACAGGCCCTATTGTAGCTATTTTTGCCTTTGCAAGGGCTCTGCTATCTTTACCAAGGGCATGCAATCTATTTTTAAAGTGTTGAACTCCATTTACAGATGTAAAAATTATCCAATCATATTTTTCAATTTGTAAAATACAGGCATCAAGAATTTTATAATCGTCCATGGGCTCAATAGAAATGGTCGGATATTGAATGGCATTTGCACCTAAAGTCATCAGCATGGATAACATCTCGCTTGACTGTTCCCTTGAGCGAGTAATTACAATATTTTTTCCAAAAAGTGGACGATTTTCATTCCAATTGAGCTTATCACGCAAAGCCACTACCTTACCGACAACAATTACAGATGGATTTGTAAAACCCTCCCTGATGGCGGCCTGAGGTAAATCTTCCAGACTGGTGTCCAAAGAACGTTGATTTGGCATTGTTCCCCAATGAATCAAGGCTGACGGAGTTTTAGGATCCATTCCGGCATCAATTAAATTCTTTGAAATATTTGGTAAATTTTTCATACCCATTACAAAAACCAAGGTTGAAGCACTTTTTGCAAGAGCATTCCAATCATGACTTGAATCAACCTTTGTTGGGTCTTCATGGCCTGTAATAATGGTCAAAGAAGATGAAGCTGTTCTGTCTGTTACAGGAATACCGGCATAAGCAGGCCCTGCTATGGTGCTACTAATTCCGGGAACTTCACAAAAAGGAACTTTGGCATCAAAAAGAGCTCTACCCTCTTCACCGCCACGTCCAAAAATATAGGGATCTCCACCCTTTAATCTGGCTACTATCTTGCCTTCCTTTGCCTTTTCAACCAGTAAAGCATTAATTTCCTCTTGTGGCATGGCATGATTTCCGGCTATTTTGCCCACATAGATTTTTTCGGCATCTTTTCTTATATGATTTAATAAAATATCACTTGCCAAATAATCATAAACAACTACATCTGCCCTTGAAAGTGCATCCAACCCCTTACAAGTAATTAACCCGGGATCACCAGGACCTGCACCTATAAGATATACAAACATTTTTGCCTCCATATAAAAAAGCCCGCCAAATCATTAAGTTAGCAAAGCAATAACTTTAAAATTTAAATTTATCTCAACCTAAAAAGAAACCTCTGCATAATTACTTTTTTTATGAAAAGTCATCGCAAACTTCAAAATTTCTTATTTTTTAATTTAGTTTGCAGAGGTAAAAGACACACAAATCAATCATTTAACGCAAAAAATGCGATTTTTGCTATTCTTGATTTGTGGTCGAATTTGCCTTGCAAATTCTCCATGAAAGCTTGCACAATAAATTGTGTAATCTTTCAAAAATACTATAACTGCGAAAAATTACAACTGCAAGTTTATTTTAATGACATTATATTTTACCATCACGTTATTCCAATTTAGGGGCTTTACCACCACCCCCTCGGCAAAGGAACCACTTTGCAAACCCCAATGATTTTTTCAAACTTTGTTTGAAAAAATGGCAAAAAAATGTTTTTTTCAGGAAGGGGGGAATTTGAGGGTTTTCAAAAATCACAATTTTGGTATGGTTTTTGATTTTTTAAATTTAGTAAAATATAAATAAATCAAAATAGTTATATCATTGTTGAAAAAA
>CAYJGE010000120.1:0-9244 GCA_964369835.1 uncultured Mailhella sp. | reverse complement strand
GAAAATTAACCAAACAAGGGTTTCCCCCCTCAAGAAAATTAACCAAACAAGGGTTTCCCCCCTCAAGAAAATTAACCAAACAAGGGTTTCCCCCCTCAAGAAAATTAACCAAACAAGGGTTTCCCCCCTCAAGAAAATTAACCAAACAAGGGTTTCCCCCCTCAAGAAAATTAACCAAACAAGGGTTCCCCCCTCAAGAAAACTATTTAATCATGTGATAAATAATCATTTGGTATTGGTTTCCCTCTTGGAATAGCTAAAAGGTCAAGATCATGTTTTAATCCCATTTTTGTTAGTAATAAACCCAAATAAGCAATCATAATACCATTGTCGGCACAAAGGGCATTTCTTGGAATCAGCAAATTAATATTTTTAGATTTAGAAAATTTTTGCATGGTTTTTTGAACAAAGGTATTGGCAGCCACTCCCCCTGCAATGACTACACTTTTAGGATAAATATTATTTTCATGTAAATGGATTAAAGCTCTTTCTGTTTTGATTTTTAATGTATCTGCAATGGCTTGTAAATAGGATGCAGCGGCATTTTTGCTGTTTTGACTTGCATTTTGAAAATAGGTAAAATCATATTTTTCACCAATTTCCAAGGGAGAAAGATAGGCATTTTGATTTAATTCAAGATAAGTGCTACCTGCTGTTTTTAGCCCACTAAAGCTAAAATCAAGGTTTTGATTTTTTATATAGGGGCGAGGAAAAATATTTTCAACCTCTCCAAGTTGTCCGAGTTGGTCTAAATATGCACCGCCGGGATAGGGTAAACCAAGCATTTTTCCAAATTTATCACCGGCTTCGCCTGCGGCATCATCTAAGGTTTTACCTAAGACTTGCATATCAATTGCTGAATTCATGGCCACCAAATGGGTATGCCCCCCTGAAACCAAAAGACCGAGAGCCGGAAAAATTAAATCATTTTCAAGCCCTGCAACCATTAAATGAGCATGAAGATGATTAATCCCAATTAATGGAATATTTGTGGCTAAAGACAGGGTTTTAGCAAAACCAAGCCCCATTAACAAAGAACCAAGAAGCCCGGGACCTCGAGTTACCGCTATTCTGTCAATATCAGAAATGCAAATTTGACAATCATCTAATAATTTTTCAAAGAGGGGAGAAATTAGTCTGGCATGTTCACGAGAAGCAAGCTCAGGAACAATTCCTCCAAACAGGGCATGTATAGGAACTTGTGAGGCTGTGATTGATCCAAGTATCTTTACATTATTTTCATTTTCTTGAATTAAGGCTAAGCCTGTATCATCACAAGAAGTTTCAATTCCTAATATAATCATATATTTTTTTGAATTAATATTTTTTAAAAATTATTAATCTTAAAATCCTTTTTAGTTTGAAATTTGAATACATTAAAAATAAATTCCAAGCAACTGAAAATTTTAATATTTTAAGTTGCTTGGCTTAATGTATAATATATTAAAATTATAAATATAACAAGCATGTTATAACTATTATTGTCTGGCTAACATTCTCGAAAAAAGAACACCCTTTTGCTTTACTAACTGAAAGTAGAGCGATATTTACTTACATCTAAATGAGATCCAAATAAAAATGGAGTCCTTTCATGTAAGTCTTGTGGTGTTTTTTCCATAATTCTAATGCCATTGCCATCAAGAGCTTGTCCGCCGGCTTGTTCAATTAAAAATGCCAAAGGAGCTGCTTCATAAACAAGGCGTAATTTTCCATTTTTATTTTTAGTATCGGCAGGGTAAGAAAATACTCCTCCGGTAAGCAAAGTTCTATGAAAATCAGCCACCAAAGAACCAACATAACGCAGGGAATAATTTTCATTATTAAAAATTGAAATGGCATTTTGGTCTTGTTCTGACCATTTTGAGGCATTTGCAATATTTGCTGAATAATATTTTCCTTGAGATGGTATAACAATGTCTTGGTGTGAAAGTAAAAACTCCCCGACACTTGGGTCTAAGGTAAAGCCATGAACTCCACGTCCAAAGGTATAAACCATCATGGTTGAAGGGCCGTAAAGAAAATAACCTGCCGCAACTTGTTCGCTGATTTTTCTTAAAATTTGAAGATTTTCAATTTCTACCAAATCATTTATTCTATAGATTGAAAAAATAGTTCCAATACTTACATTGACATCAATATTTGAAGATCCGTCCAAGGGATCAAAGAAAATAATATAATTTCCTCTTTCTTTGTTCATAGGAACATAGATGGGGTCACTATTTTCTTCTGTACCCAAGGCACAAATTGTTCCGCTGTTCATCATTCTATAAATTAAAACATCATTGGCATATTCATCAAGTTTTTGAACATGTTCACCTTGAACATTGATATGACCTGTTCCGCCCAAAATGTCGACAAGTCCTGCCTTTGTTACACTTCTTGAAATAATTTTAGCGGATAAAACAAGATCATGCATTAATGATGTAAATTGTCCTGTTGCCCCCGGTGACCAAACTTTTTGCATACTGTGAATATGTTCATTGATACTGATTTCAGACATTTTCTAACCTTAAACTTTTACAAAAATGTTATTAAAAAATCTCAAATTTAAAAACTGGCTTTAAATTAATTTCCTGAACCTAAACTTGTAATTCCATAAATCAAAGGCATATTTGCATAGTAGCGAACTATCCATGCATGGTTATTATCCACTCCAAGTGAATCTTTATCAATTTCCATTTTCCAATCGGTATTGACCAAACTTGCACTTGCATTTCCACTATATAACACGTCTGTTACAGTTCTGATAAAGGCATTTGAGGCATCTCCAACCAATGGCAAGAGTGAATGAATATCAAAGTTAATTGCCAAATAACCTGCCAATTCGCCATTTATTAAATAAGGACGTGCCAATAAAAATATTTTTTGATCATTTATTGTCAGTATATTTGCGTAAAGCTCACGAGATTTTAGATCGGTTATTGAATTTAGATAGGAAAAATCCATTCCGTCCATATATTGAGGTGGAATTGAACCTCCAATTTCAGCCTTAGGATTTAAAATATAGCAATTTGAAATCCAAGGATATGTATCAATCAAACTTGAAACAGCTTGAACATCAGTGGGGTTTAAAATTGCGTCCAAGGATCTGGCCAATGAAGTTAATTCCTTATCAAAAAGAGCAAACCTTAATGAAAGCATTTTTTCAATTTCTTTTAATGTTCTGGCATCTTCAAGGTCAAGCTCAGCGGGGCGATTTATATATGTAAAGTAAAAATCTTGTGTTGCTCTAACGCTTTTCGTGTCACGAACAGAGCAAGCACCGGTTACTAATATGCTAAAAATTAATAAAAATTTTACTAGTTTCATTATAATTATCTCCAAAAAAATTAATTTATTTTTGCTTCAAGTCTCATTGCAAGTTTGTTTAAAATATCCACAGCTTTTTGTGTATTTTTTGTATTGGTTGAACTGATATTATCTTCTGATTTTGTTTTTTCTTGCTCATTATTTTGAATGTTTTCCAAATTAGTTTTATCTTTTATTTCTATATTGGCAACTTTTGATTCCAGTTCATTTATTCTCATTTCAAGATTGGTAAGTTCGATTGCTGAACTATTATTCTTTGCCTCATTGTATAAATCTTTATATATTTCAATAGCTTCCTTAATATTGCCTTGTTCAACCAAAATTTCTGCCATGGAACGTGTTTTAAATGGTGATGTATTTATAGGCTCCACTACAAAATTACTGTCTTTTAATAGGCTTGCCAATAATTCTTGAGCAGAAAGTGTTTCACCTTGCGAGCTTTCATTGGAATTTTGACTATAATCATTTAAATTTATTGCATCTGATACAATTGGCTCACCAATTGTATCAGGTGAAATACCATTACCTTCAATTTTAAACAAGTTTTCTTCACTCTTAGATTTTTCCATGACTTTATTATTATAAATATCATCAATTATTTTACTAACTTGCTTACTTAAATCATTATTTGCTTTAACCACATTGGTTAGGGCAATTTCTTCAGGTTGATCATCTTTATTGTCTTCAACACTTTGTTCTGAATTTTCTATTATGGTATTTTGTAAATCTTCCATTTGCTCAAAATTATCTAAATGGTTTTGATTATCATGGCTGTCTTCAATTATAAGACTGTGTTCGTCAATGTTATCATTGATCTGAGCTGCATGTAAAATCTGTTTTTCTAAATCCAAAGTATCTTGCTCTAAATAGCTTGATTTAATTTTTTCAGTAATATTTTGTGGCATATCAGAAATTTCTTCTGCCATAAAATTTTGGATACTTTCTTGTTCGTCAACTTCTGCTACTGGTTCAAAACTTTCTTGTTCGTCAACTTCTGCTATTGGTTCAAAACTTTCTTCTTCTTTCAAAGAATTATTTGCCCCCATGTCTTCAAACTCAACAGAAGTTTCAACAATATCTTCAATTATTTCATTATCTTCAGAAGGTATTTCTTCTTCAATAACGACATTGGAAATACTTTCGGAAATATTTTCAGAATTTTCTTCAACAATATCTTCAAGATTTTCTTCAACAATATCTTCAGAAATATCTTCTATATTTTCTATTTGCTCAACAACATCAATATTTTTTGTATTTACATTGTATAATGTCTCTACAATTTGATTTTTAATATTTTTATCTGTGATTTTATCAGGACTGAGATTTGAAAGTCCAGCTTCAAAAATATCAAGTATTGTCAGTGATTTATTTTTAATAAAAGCACCCATAAAGCCCAAAGCAACTGAGAAGTCTTTGTTTTCATTTTCATCAATAGCATATTCTTTCCAAGCATCCCAAAAATCAGGATAACTTAAAAATAGTGATGCCAAGCGTGCAACTTCGCCTCCACATTTATCTTTTTTTCCACTTTGATGAAGAAGTTCGATTAAAAATAATCTTGCTTCCATATATTCTGTGTGGACTTCCAAACCCTTTTTTAGAACATTTAAAGCTTCTTCAAAACGGTTTTGATTATTTTCAAGAGTACCAAGTTCTGCCAATTGGCGGGCATAAGGGAGAAATAATTTTGAATGTGGTTCAAGCAATAATAATTCATTATACCATTCAACCTTTGCTAACATTATCGTGTAGTTTTGATTTTCAACTGACATTATTCAATCCTTCTCAAATAAAATTTAATACAATACTTGAATTTATACAAAATTTTTAATACCTATTTACTGGTTTTTAGTCAAATTGGTATCTTCACCCTCAAGCCAAAAAGATGATGCATCTTTTTCTTTTTCAAAAAGATATAATATTTCGTTTTCTTTAACATAGTTTAATTTTTGTCTGACCAATTGCTCTATATATATGGGATCATTTTGAAGTAAGCGAATTTGTCTGCTAAGCTGAGCTTTTTGATCATTGGCAACCAAGAGCTCAGATTGTAAATGTTCATATTTTTTATGTAAATTTTTCCAAATAAAAATATTTTGATCTCCGAGAATTAAACTATAGCCTAAAACCAAATTCATTAATAAAGCAAAAGATAAAATAGTGCTTTTCCAAAAAAATGATATTTTACGAACATTTTTCATAATTAATCCAAATTGAATATTAATTTGATAAAAGTTGTTTAAAATTTATAAAGTAATTAATTGCTGAATATACAGTAAGAAAAAGAGAAATATATAGAAAAAACATACCAATTTCATGAATTGGTAAGGAAAAATATGAAAAATGAAGTGTTAGATGGGTTAATGCCATAAGTTGAAAACCTGTTTTCCATTTTCCATATTTATCGGCTGCCAAAACAATATTTTTATCTGCCGCAATTGCCCTAAGACCTGTTATGGCAAGTTCACGGGCAATAATTATATTTACTATCCAAGAAGGCACCCAACCAAGGGCTGTCATCTCAACTAAAATTGCACAAATTAAAAGTTTATCGGCAAGGGGATCTAAAAATTTCCCAAGGGTTGTAATTTCTCCGGATTTACGAGCAAAATAACCATCAAAGTAATCACTTATGGATGCAATTGCAAAAAGAATGCAAGCAATAATTGAAGTCCACTTTGTTGCAAAATGTAAAAATAATAAGATAATAGGAATAAGAGCTATTCTAAATAAAGTTATTTTATTTGCTAATGTTGTATTTTTCAAAAATGAAATTGTTTTTTTATACACAGAACAAACCCTTATAAACGCCAAAGCATATTTTAATAATTATTCTAAAAACATAACCTATACAGAATTAAATTTCATATAGACATTTCATAAATAATGTAATATTTACAAAAAACAAATAACTTGTTTTACCATATTTTGCAAGTAGAAAAGTTATTGCCAAAATTATTTGTTTTATTTATGTCAAAAATGTCAATTTATTTTATCGAAAAAATTAAAAGTAGCAAAAAAGTTACAAAAATAATTTTAATATAAAGAAAATTTGCACAAAAATTGTGCAAATTTTTTCAATGCAAATGATATTTCTTTCTAAAAAAAAAATAATATTTATATATTGTTAGTAATTATTATTTTGGTATAATTTTTGCTTATTAAATATTTTGAAGTTTACATTATAAAGTACAATCGGATTAAACTATGAAAAAACACTTACTTATTATATTACTTTTAGGGCTGATTCTGGGAATGACCTTTTGGTTTATTTGTGTAGTAATTTTAACAAGACAAATATTTCTTTTAGGTTTAATTTCTCTTTGTTGTACAATGCTTAGTGCTTGGGGAATTTGGTATACTTTTTTGAAAAAAAAATATATTTTTATGGGAGTTGGTGGATTAGTTTTCCTAATTTCAATTTTATTACTGATTTTAGCAATTTTAGATATTACCAATCCGGTTGATTTAATTAATTAAAAAGTCATCGGTGCTCGGGCAATTCTCAAAAATATATTGATTATGATATCTAAGCAACATACTTCATAAATAATAACCATCTAAAATATAGAATTAAATTTTTATTTTTTAATTTTAAAATTTGAGGTTTTTTGTATGCAAATAAATGTAAGCCAAGACTCTGAAATTTATACAATAATTTTATCAGGACGTTGGGATGCTTATTCCACAACCAATATAGAGCAAACCTGTATAGAATTGATCAATAAGGGTATGCGCCATGTTATTTTTGATTTGGCAGAAGTTGATTATATTAGCTCCTTTGGACTTCGCACTCTTTTAAATATTGGAAAACTCCTTGATCCACTAAATGGTTTAATTGTTGTTAGTTCAATGCGTCCCAATTTGCGTAAATTATTTATAGGCAGTGGATTTGCTTCCTTATTTCCGGAATTTTCAAATATAAAAGACGCTCATAATCATTTAAAAAATAAAATAGCATGATTACAAAGATCCATTTTCGCTATAAACTAAAAATTAGGCAGTCAATTCCAATCTTAATTGGACTTAGCGCCATGCTTATTCTTTTACTTATATTAGGCTATTATTATGCCAGTCAAGAAATTTTAAAAACAGCCAAAGGGCAATTGCACCAATTTACAAGCAGTATTTCCCGTCAAGATGATTATAACCACGAATGGTTAAAAAGAAGCCTTCCGCCATTATTAAATATGGTTAAAACCATGTTGAACCTTGATAATCACAGTACAATAGAAAAAAATATTCCGGCCATGATTTCCAATGACAGAGGGAAGCAAGTTGTTAGAATAATTAGTCTTGATCAAGAAAAAATAAAATTAAAGTTTTATGACAGTGAAGGTAAAATTGACATAAGCAATGAAGATATTTTATATTATAAAAATATACTTGAAGAAAGTATAGATCTTGATAAAAATCAATGGTTTTCAATTGATATTGATAAAAACAATCATCTAAATATTATTTTAAATCAAAAAATATTTAAAAATAGTGGTGAATTTCAAGGTATTGTTTCTGTTTCTTTAGCTCTTCCATGGTATATTAATCGAATAAAAAGTCTGATTTTTTTTGAACAATGCATTCCTTTTTTTGTTTCAAATAATGGAGACTGGACACTTAAAACAGATAATGAGCTTGAAAACTTAAAACACGTTATTTTATCAGAAAAAAATGGAATTATTTTAGTATCATGGCAAAATAAATCTTATATTTGTCTTTTTTTGTCAAGTACTAATAATTTATATAAAATTGGCGTACTTATTCCAAGGGAAGATATTTTTGGAAAAATTAATACAGCCACTAAACTAATTACTATTATTGGAATTATTATTCTTTTGCTAGCCATTTATGCCTTGCACAGAACAAATAAAAAATTACTTGGATCTTTAGATCTATTGCAAAATATGGTTGGTGATTTGGCAAAAGGAAAAATAAACGATAATGAAAATCAAAAGATCGAACTATTTAATTTATCAAATTTAACAGTCACTTCCGAACAAAAAGATTTATTTAAAGCCACAAACCAACTACGCAAAACCCTAAAACAAAGAATAAATGATCTAACCTTGATGGCAAAAACAAGGGAAAGAATTTTTGGTGAATTAAGTCTTGCCAGAAAAATTCAAGACGGTTTAAGGCCAAAGGTTTTGCCTATACTTCCAAATTTAAAGACAGCAGCTCATGTTTTTACTGCCGGAGAAGTTTATGGTGATATGTACGATTGTTTTTTGCTTTCAGAAAATAAAATATGCACAATTATTGGTAATGTGGCTGAACATGGTATTGCAGGTGCAATTTTAACAGGCAGAATAATCCCCCTATTAAGAGAATTTTTACAGTCAGGAATTAGCCCGGGCAAAACCTTGGAAAAAACAAATCTCAACTTTACCTATAATAATACCTATAATTTCTTTACAAATATTTTTGTAAGTATTTTAGATTTGACAAATGGGCAACTTACCTTTGCCAGCGCAGGCCAAGTTCCCCCTTATATTCTGAGAAAAGATGAAAAACTTAGCTTAAATCCCATGATTAATCCCAAAAATCCCCCTCTTGGCATTAGACCGAATGAAAAATATATTGAAATAGACCTAAAACTCTTGCCAAATGATATTTTATTATTTTTAAGCCAAAGACTTTTTTCTATTCAAAATGAAACAAAATGTAATTATAGTGAATTACACCTTCATGAAATTTTAACAAAAAACTTTCAACCAAGCGAAATTGACTTAAATGAACTACTCCAAATAATACTCGAAGATGTGGAAAATTTTTCTAACAATTTCATACAAGATGATATCATGCTCTTTGCCATGCAATGGAAAAACCAAATTTTATAAAAGGTGTAAGCATTAAGTCATGGTTGCTAACATATTGTTATTAAAAAGTTTTGTGGGGGAGAGCTCGAGAGGGGAGAACTTTTTCAAAAGTTCCCCCT